>DATGSB010000348.1:0-5102 GCA_035303045.1 Actinomycetaceae bacterium
TCGACCTCGCCGAAGCCGTGCCCCGCGGACGAGTCACGACCTACGGCGCGCTCGCCGCAGCGGCACGCCAGCGCACCGGGCGCGGCAGCCCCCGGCACGTCGGCGCCGTCATGGCCCGCGCGGGGGACGCCGTGGGCGCATGGTGGCGTGTCGTTCGCGCCGACGGCACCCTGCCGAGCGCACTCGCCGCGCGCGCCAGGCCCCATTACCGGGCCGAAGGCACGCCGCTGACCTCCAGCGGAGCGGTAGATGTTTCCGCGGCGATGTGGGAGATCGAGGATCATGCCTGAGGGTCACGTTCTTCATCGCCTCGCCCTCGCCTTCGGTGAGCTGTTCGGCGGGCACGTCGTCGAGGTCAGCTCGCCCCAGGGCCGGTTCGCCGCCGGAGCCGAACTCATCGACGGCTGGCGCCTCGTCGCCACGGACGCGCACGGCAAGCACCTGTTCCTCGGGTTCGCGCCACCCGACGCCGGGGTGGCTTCCGAAGCGGCACGGGGGGAGGCGACGGGTGCGGGGGAGTACATTGCGCTCGCCCAGCAGGGGCCGGGCGCCGAGCCTGCCGGGTTGAGGTGGCTGCGCGTCCACCTTGGCCTGTACGGGTCGTGGACCTTCGACGGCGATCCGGAGTTTCACGCTCCCCATTCCATCGGGGCGCCGCGGCGGCGGGTGGGTGAAGAAGAGCGGGGCCTACCCTCCCGAGAGGCTCCATCGGCCGACGGGGATGGGTGGCAGGTGCCCGAGCCACGGGGCCAGGTGAGGGCGCGCCTCGTCGTCGGACATGGCGTCGCCGACCTCACCGGGCCCTCCGCCTGCGAGATCGTCGACGTCGCAGCAAAGCATGCCGTGCACGCCCGACTCGGCCCCGACCCGCTGCGGGCCGATGGTGACGTCGAGGACTTCGTCAGTCGCGTGCGTCGCCGGCGCCGCCCGATCGGGGACCTCCTCATGGACCAGTCGATCATCGCCGGCGTCGGAAATATCTACCGAGCCGAGGCCCTCTACCGCGCCCGCGTGCACCCGTGGCGGCTGGGGGTCAACGTGCCCCCCGCCCGGCTGCGCGAGATCTGGCACGACCTCGTCGCGCTCATGACCGACGGTATGGACACCGGCGAGATCGTCACCACCGATCCGCATGATCGGCGCGAAGAGAACGACCACTGGTACGTCTACCACCGCAGCGGGAAGCCGTGCCTGCGGTGCGACTCAACCATCGTCGAGGATCTCATGGCCAACCGCCGCGTCTTCTGGTGCCCGCGAGAGCAGCGCCGCCCGCCCCGCCGCGCGCAGGCTTAGCTCACGGCGCCTCTCCGGGGAGTCCGGGAGTGCGGGGCGGGATCGGCTCGCGCAAGCCGCTCACATGCAGAGCCGCTCAGATGCAGAGCGGCTCAGATGTAGAGCGCCGGATCGGCATACGGATCCAGCGGCGGCGACTGCTCGATGATGCGGGCGGGGACGCCGACGGCGACGGTGCCCTCCGGCACGTCCTTGACGACCACGGCGTTGGCGCCCACCTGGGCGTTGTCGCCGATGAGGATGTCGCCCAACACCTTGGCGCCGGCACCGATGATGACGTTGTCCCCCACCGTGGGGTGGCGCTTGCCAGGTGACATCGATCGCCCGCCGAGCGTCGTCCCGTGAAACAGCACGACGTCGTCACCCACGATCGTGGTCTCGCCGATCACCACTCCCATGCCGTGGTCGATGAACAGCCGCCTACCCACGTGCGCCCCGGGGTGGATCTCGATGCCGGTGAGGGCGCGCACGAGCTGCGAGAGCAGTCGGGCGGGCAGTTTGAGCAGCGGATGGGCGGTCCACAGCCGGTGCGACACCCGATGCGCCCACACCGCGTGCACACCGGGGTAGCCCAGCGCAACCTCGATGCGGCTGCGCGCCGCGGGATCATTGCGCCGCGCAGCCTCGAGGTCTTCGATCAGGACCCGGACGAGCCGGGGACGGTAAACGGCTGTCACTCATCCACCAGGTGGCTGTACAGCGGCGTGGAGAGATAGCGCTCGCCGAAGTCGGGAACGATGACGACGATGGTCTTGCCCCTCGCTTCCTCGCGGGCCGCAACCTGCAGCGCGGCGTGCACCGCGGCGCCGGACGAGATGCCGGCGAAGATGCCCTCCTCGGTGGCGAGCCGGCGAGCGGCTTCGATGGCCTCGTCGACATTGACGTTGAACACCTCGTCGTAGATCTCGGTGTCGAGAATCTCGGGCACGAAGTTCGCGCCGATGCCCTGGATCTTGTGCGGGCCCGGTTCGCCGCCGGCGAGGATGGGTGACTCCGAGGGCTCCACGGCGAGGATCTTGACGCCGGGCTTGCGCTCCTTGAGCACCTGCCCGGCGCCGGTGATGGTGCCGCCGGTGCCGATGCCGGCGATGAAGTAGTCGACCGCCCCGTCGGTATCTGCCCAGATCTCTTCGCCGGTGGTGGCGCGGTGGATTGCCACATTGGCCGGGTTCGCAAACTGCCGTGCCAGGACGGCCCCGGAGCGTTCGGCCGCAATCTCGTTGGCCCGGTCGACCGCGCCCTTCATCCCTCCCGCCCCGGGGGTGAGCACGAGTTCGGCGCCGAAGGCTCGCAAAATGGCTCGGCGCTCCTTGCTCATCGTCTCCGGCATGACGAGCACGACGTCATACCCACGCGCCGCGCCCACCATGGCCAACGCAATTCCGGTGTTGCCCGACGTCGCTTCGACGATGGTCCCCCCGGGCGGAAGTTCACCGGACTTTTCGGCGGCATCGACAATGGCGACTCCGATGCGGTCCTTGACGGAGTTGGCGGGGTTGTAGAACTCGAGCTTGGCGAGGACGGTGGCGCCGAGTCCTTCGGTGAGCCGGTTGAGTCGAACGAGCGGGCTGTTGCCGATGAGTGCGGTGACGTCGTCGTAGATGCGTGCCATGGAGCTGCCTTCTGTTGAAAAGTGGATGGTGGTGGGGTGGTCGAACCACGAAGAGCGCCAGGCATGCATTCGCGCACGCTTGAGCCGGGCGCTCTACAGACAGCGTAGGCAGCAGAGGAGCGCGCGGCGCCGGGGCGGAACCATGCGATTGTCTCCTCTCAGTCGTCGAATTGACTGTTCTTGAACTTTAAAGGAGGTGGCGATAACGCGGCAAGGGAATGGACTCCTAGTCACCCGTCGTGCCACCTGTTGAGATTTCGATGACGGTGGTGCCCGCCTCACGTGCCGCCACCCTCCCGGCGGTGAGGTGGGCGATGAGCGCGACGAGGGCTTCACCGTCGTCGGCAACGACCGCGATTTCGGCCTCGTGCCCGTAGGTGACTTCGTCGATCTGGTAGCCGGCCCGGCGCAGCTCGGCTTCCACTCGCCCGGCTTCGCCGTGTTCAATGGCGACCGCGAAGCGCTGCAGGGTCTTGAGCCTCACCAAGGGGGCGGTCTCGAGCGCCAGGCGCACGGCGTCGGAGTAGGCGCGCACGAGGCCTCCCGTGCCGAGCTTGATGCCACCGAAGTAGCGGGTGACGACGGCGGTGACGTCGCATAGCCCGGCGCCTCGCAGGACATCGAGCATGGGTTTGCCCGCCGTGCCTGCCGGTTCACCGTCGTCCGAAGAACGCTCGATCGCGTTGGCGCCGGGGACCCCGACGATGAATGCGGAACAATGGTGGCGAGCGTCGGGGAACTCTGCCCGGGCGGCGCCGATGAGGTCCCGGGCGGCCTCCTCGTCGTCGGTGTGCGCCAGGTCCGTAATGAAGCGTGAGCGCTTGATCTCCAGCTCGGCGCGGTGCACGACTCCGGCGGCTATGGTGAGGATCTCGGTCATCGTGGCCATCATCTCCCACGAGCGGGCAACATCACAGGCGAGTCCTAGGCCCGTGGCTGGTCAACGGGGCGGGCCCCGTGGCAAGCTATGAGGCGGTAAACGTCTCAACCACGAAAGGAGCGGCAGGGCAGATGGCAGTTCCGAAGCGCAAGATGTCCCGTAGCAACACCCGCTCTCGCCGGTCCCAGTGGAAGGCGGAGCCCCTGACGCTCCAGTCCGTCCGGGTACAGGGCCGCGAGATCCAGGTGCCACGTCGCCTGGCGAAGGCCTACCAGAAGGGCCTCATCTACGAGGACTGACGGACACCTTAGTCACGCACAAAGCGGCCACCACGATGGTGGCCGCTTTGTTTTTCTCTAGGATCGCCTGCATCGGCGAACCCATTTTCTGACCGCGCGTCGCCGATTGCGGTTTAGCTGATGCCAGGGCCGGCGGCCGGTCGGGGTGGCGGGACTCGAACCCACGACCTTCCGCTCCCAAAGCGGACGCGCTACCAAGCTGCGCCACACCCCGATGCTCCACTGCGCGGCGGAGCCAGGCACAAGTGTAAGCGACTTGCAACGGTGGCTGGACCACGCGTTACACTTCACCACGCCGAAGCAGCTATCCTGCCGGTGCGGGTATAGCTCAATGGTAGAGCCTCTGCCTTCCAAGCAGATGGTGCGAGTTCGATTCTCGTCACCCGCTCCATTCGACAGGACCGTCGCCCCGCTCGGGGCGACGGTTTCCTGTTTCCGGCTCGGAGTCGACCGCCCGGTGTGGCCAACGGGGGCGCGCGCGGGGGCGACCGATCGTGATCTGCGCCACGAATCCGGTTAGGGTGGCCGCCAGAAGACTATCGACGTCATGGAGGCCGCGATGGACCCGGATTTTCCTCTCTGGCTGCGCGCCACTCATCTGCTGAACTTCGTGCTCATCGGAATGCTGCTGCGTAGCGGTTGGGAGATCTTGTCGTCGCTGCCCCGGCTGTGGTGGCGCAATGACTGCGCACCGGGCACGGAGTGGCTGAAGTTCACGCGCCGCGACCTACCCAAGGAAGAGGGCGTCTATACCTCGCTCATGGACGAGCGTTCCGCCCACCCCGTGCTCACCCTTCCCGGGAGAAAGAACATCGGCCTGGGCCGTCACTGGCACGGAATCAGCGCGACGCTGTGGATCCTCAATGGCGCCGTCTACATCGCGTTGCTCTTCGGCACCGGGCTGTGGCGCCGAATCATCCCCACGTCGTGGGACGTCTTCCCCCAAGCATGGGAGTCGCTGCGGATCTACTTCAGCTTCCGGGCACCCGGAATCGAGCACTTCCAGCCCTACGACGCG
>DATGSB010000349.1:0-7192 GCA_035303045.1 Actinomycetaceae bacterium
CCTCATCGGCCACCTCGACGCCCGGGCAGTGCGTACGCATCTGAACGACACGTTCACCCAATCATCGTGTCACGTCCAGGCCGTCTTCCAATCCAGACGCAGATGGTACAGATCCGGTTCGACGCTCCCGTAGACCCATCCTTCATTGAGACCTGAGTTCCAGTGGCCCCGACAGTACTCGGAAGATCCCCGGACCTGCCCAGAGTTCTCCCACTAGCGGGTCAGGGTGGATAGGCCGAGGGTTTCGCGGAGGCTGCGCAGTGCTCGGTGGTGCCGGCTACGCACCGTCCCATCCGCCAAGCGCAACATCCTGGCGACCTGCGCCAAAGTGAACCCGTCCCAGTACGAGAGTCGAATGATCTCTTGGTCGAGGGAGTCCAGGCGGGCGATGGCGTCTCGAACCTCCAGGTGGTCTACGTCGGCGGTGCTGGACCGGGGCGCACTTGCCAGCTCTTCCCTGAGCTTGTCGTGGAGGGCGCTGCGCCGGTGAAGGGTTCGCCGGTGGGTCAGCAGGACTTTGCGCGCGACGCCAAACAGCCACATGCGCGCTTGGGTGTGGTCGCCAGGCAGCGCGTCGCGCCTGCGCCAGATCACCAGCAGGGTCTCTGCCAGCAGGTCAGCAGCATCATCCGGCGAGTCGACGCGTCGCAGGAAGTACGCCAGCAGCCCGGGAGTATTGTCCTCGACGACAATGTGCGCGTGTTCCTTGCGCTCGTCACGGAAGTCCATCGACGCCTTCCGGGCAGGAGAAGGCGGAGCCGTTGAAGAAGGGGTCGCCGGCGTCGTAGGAGGTGAGATCGATGTCTTGCGGGAAGACGATCTCGGGCACCGCCTCTCGTGCTGCAGCCCGCAGGTCCTCGTGCACCACGTCGCTGATGGCGTCGTTCTGAGCGATCGGCGAGGCGTCTGGGATGTTCAAGGTCGCCAGCACCCGGTCGCCATAGCCCTCCCACCGCGGGTCTTCCGCCACTGCCTCGATGGCGGCTCGCTGATTCTCGTCCATGTTGCGGTACTCGATGAAAGCCAGGCACTCCACCTGCCGGCCAAGAGAGTTGGTGTATGTCACCGGAATACCCGCGTGTGCACGCTGCACCCCGTCGGGCAGAGTCTGGAAGGGCGGGACGCTGAGCTGGTAGGCGGCGACAGTCGCACCCGCCGTCATGAGCAAGGTCCCAACTGCCCCGGCCACCACCCTGTTGCGGCGCCGTCGACGTCTGACCTTCAGTGCGGGCGTCAACACGTCGGCGCCCCGCAGCTCTTGGGCCAGCTGAACCGCCAGTTCAGCTGCGGATGCGGACGGTTTCGGTGCGCTCTTACGCAGTAGGTCATCGAGGTCGACGTCGTTCATCGAGGGCCTTCCTTACAGGAGGTGCGACATCCTGTTCATGGCCACCATGAGCCTGACCGTTGCAGGAACGGTGTACCGCCACTCGGCTCGGCAGAGCGCGACGAGGAGCCGGTCCCGCTAGCGGATCCCCTGCGGTCATGTGCCTCCGCACGGACAGGCGGGGCGTTTCGTCGCTTCTGGTTCCTCCAACGGCATGTGGTTCACCCGCGCCGCCTGACGAGCGAACCTTGGCGCCGTCGCGACCTGGCCGTCAGCCCTCGGCAAGGGCGCCATCGCGTTGAGCGGCCCTTGCTGCCTGGCGTTTGCGTTCGTAGTGGCGCCGCGCCTTCATCCGGTTGCCGCAAGTGGCCATGGAGCACCACTGAGCCCGGTTACCGTGGCTGCGGTCGATGAGGAAGAGGCGGCACTCCGGGTTCCCGCACGAGCGCAGGCGACCCGGTCGTGTCTCTTCAAGGTCAGCCCACGCGAGGACGACGCGGGTAGCGAGGGCACGGTCGGGGTCCACCTCGAGGCGCCACTGGACCGTGCCCTCGACGAGGGAGGGGACCATGGCCGCGCCGTCGATGAAGGGCGCGAGCACGTCCGGCGTCTCGTGGTCGCGGACAACGGACTGCAGCGCGTCGCGGACCTCGCGCACGTGCGCCGCCTCCGCCGGCGTGCCGGAACCGCCGCGCACGGTTGCCCACGCGGCAGCCTCCTCGTCAGCGGCCAGCTCGTCGGTCGGCACGCCATCCAGCACAGGTGAGGTATTGAGCAGCTCGAGGAGCAGAGCCTCGTCTTCCAGGGTCGTCGTCGCCATGCCTACACCCTAACCGATCGATGGGCTGTTGACAGGTTAGAACTGCGGGCGTACGGTCCGTCTAACCAATTACACGCACCTAAGGGGTTAGATCATGGTTGACATCCACCACCGCACCCGGATGATCGGCGGGTACGAGCTGTTCTACCGGGAGGCGGGGTCGCCGGACGCACCGACCCTGGTGCTACTCCACGGCTACCCGACGAGTTCGTTCATGTTCCGCCGACTCATCCCCCTGCTCGCGGACCAGTTCCACATCATCGCGCCTGACCACCTCGGCTTCGGCCTGTCGGCGGCACCGGGCGTGGAGGAGTTCGACTACTCCTTCGACGCACTCACCGACCTCACCGAGACGCTCCTCGAGGAGCTCGGGGCCAAGCGGTATGCCATCTACGTCCAGGACTACGGCGCGCCGATCGGTTGGCGCCTCGCCCTGCGCCGCCCCGAGGCGATCACCGCGATCATCAGCCAGAACGGTAACGGTTACGCGGAGGGCTTCGTCGAGGAGTTCTGGGAGCCGGTCACCGCCTACCAGCGCGAGCAGAACCCGACGACGGAGGCCGCCATCCGCCAGGCGCTGAGCGTCGAGGCCATCCGCTGGCAGTACCTCACCGGGGAGCCCGACCCCACGCTCGTGGACCCCGAGACCTGGCGGCACGACCACGCCCTCATCTCCAGGCCGGGGAACGACCTTGTCCAGCTGGCCCTTTTCCGCGACTACGCCACGAACGTGGAGCTGTATCCGCACCTGCACGAGTACTTGCGCACTCACCAGCCGCCCGTGCTCGCGGTTTGGGGCGAGGGGGACGAGATCTTCGGTCCCGAGGGCGCCCGAGGGTTCGCCCGGGACGTCTCCGGCGCCGAGGTCCACCTCCTGCCGGGCGGGCACTTCCTGCTCGAGAGCTCAGTGGGGAAGGTTGCCAGCCTGATCCGTGACTTCCTCTCCGGCGTCAACCGGCAGCGTCCCGAGGCTGCCGCCGTCGCGGGGGCAGCGTCATGACGGTCGCGCTTGTCACCGGTGCCAACAGGGGCATCGGCCATGAGACGGCGAGGCAGCTCGTGGAGAGAGGTCACGACGTCTACATCGGTGCCCGCAGCGCGGAGCGCGGTGTGCCGGCGGCGGCCGCCATCGGGGCACGCTTCGTCCAGCTCGACGTCACGGATGACGCCTCCGTGCAGGCCGCACTGGAGGAGATCGACCACGTGGAGGGCCGGCTCGACGTCCTTGTGAACAACGCCGGTGTGCTGGAGACCGAGCCGAGCGGCCCGGCCGCCCTGCGCGCCTTCGACACCAACGCCGTCGGGATCGTGCGGGTGACCGAGGCGGCACTCCCGCTGCTGCGGAGGTCGGCGGCGCCCACGGTCGTCACGATCTCGAGCAGCGCCGGCTCGTTCTGGGCGGTGACCAACCCGGAGCGGCCGGAGTACGGGCTGGTGGCGCCGCTCTACTCGGCCTCCAAGGCGGCGGCCACGATGCTCACGCTGCAGTACGCCAAGGCGTACCCGGAGATCCGGTTCAACGCCCTGGAGCCGGGTACCACCGCCACCGGCCTCACCGCCGGCCTGGGCATCGGTCGGCCGGCGGAAGAGAGTGCCCGCGCTGTGGTCGAGCTCGTGACGCTCGGCGCGAACGGTCCGACCGGGACGCTGCGCGACGAGGTGGGATCGCTGCCGTGGTGAGCACCGTCGGCATCCTCGGCGCCGGTCAGGCCGGCAGCACGCTCGCCCGGGCGATCCTCGGCGCCGGCCACGACGTCGTCATCGCCAACTCGCGGTCGCCACGCACGCTGGACGACCTGGTGAGGTCACTGGGTCCCGGAGCTCGTGCGGCGTGGGCCGGCGAGGCGGCAGAGGCGGCGGACTTCGCCGTACTCATGTTCCCGTACGCACCCGGCGCGGTACTGCCGGTCGAGCAGCTCGCAGGCAAGATCGTCCTCGACAACAACAACTACATGCCCTGGCGGGACGGGCAGATCCGAGCGATCGACGCCGGAGAGACCACCGTCCACGAGCTGCGCCAGCAGCAGCTGCCCGCCTCGAAGCTCGCCAAGGCACTCAGCCACGTCCAGTTTCACGCGCGCCCCCAGGTGCGCGTCCCCAGCGACGCGCTCCCCGCGCTGGTCCGGCTCGCCCGGCCGGCCGGTGCGCCGGACCGCACCGCTCTCGTCGTCTCGAGCGACCATCCCGAGGCGGTGGAGCTCGTCACCGAGCTTTACGACCGACTCGGCTTCGACACCGTCGACAACAGCCCGCTGCGGGAGTCGTGGCGCAGCGCGCCGGGAACCCCGGCGTGGGAGGCGTCCTTCGACGGCCAGACGCGCGAGGAGCTCATCGGCAACCTCGCCCTTGCGCGCCGCCCACGCGTGACTATCTCTTAAGGACTCCCATGCTCGTCGCCACCGCCGAACCAGGCGCACTCCTCCCACGGCGAACCGCCCTCGGGCTGCTCGCCACGTCGATGTTCGTCATCGTCCTCGACTCCGCCATGGTCAACCTGGCGGCGTCGACCATCCGCACCGGTCTCGCGCTCACCGCCGCCGAGCTGGCCGCAGTCGCCAACAGCTACCTCGTCGCCCTCGCCGGTCTCATGCTGCTCGGCGGCCGTCTAGCCGACGTGCTCGGTGGGCGGCGGATGTTCCTGCTCGGCATGTCGGGCTACGTCGCCGCCTCGGCGTTCAGCGCGTTGGCGGTGAACGGTCCGATGCTCATCGTGGGACGTATCGGCCAGGGCGTCGGCGCGGCCGTCGCGATCCCCGCCGCGCTCTCCCTGGTCCTGGCGCTGTACCCCACGCCCGCGGAGCGCACCCGTTCCCTCGGTGTGTGGGGCGCAGCCGCCGGGGCAGGGAGCCTGTTCGGGGTGTTCCTCGGCGGGACGCTGACCGAGTTGCTCGGTTGGCGCTCGGTGTTCTGGACGCCGGTGCCGCTCGGGCTACTCGTCGCCGCACTGGTCTGGCGCGTCTTGCCGCACGCCGAGCGACGCCCGGGCCGTTTCGACCTCTCCGGCGCACTCGCGATCACCCTGGGCGTCTCCGCACTGGCGCTCGGACTGGTCACGGCCGCGGAAGCCGGGTGGACCGCGCCCGCCACTGTGGGGGCGCTCGTCGTCGGGGTACTCGCGCTGGTCGGGTTCGTCGTCGTCGAGAACCGCTCGCCGCACCCGCTGGTGCCGCTCGGTGTGTTCCGCCGTACGCAGGTCTCCCTGGCAAGTGCGGTGGTGGTGCTCATCGGCGCCACCCTCGCCGGCCTGTTCTTCTTCCTGCCGCTCTACCAGCAGGACCTGCTGGGGCAGGGAGCGTTGGAGACCGGGCTGGCGCAGATCCCCATCGCCATCATGGTCATCGTCGGCAGCGGCGCCGCTCCCTGGCTCGCCGCCCGCCTCGGCCTGCACCGTGCACTCCCCGTCTCCCTCACCGTACTGCTCACCGGGATCGGCTGGCTGGCCCTCAACCCGGCCACGACCTTCACCTGGCAGCACACCGGTGCCTTCGTCCTCACCGGCGCGGGCCTGGGCCTCGGGTCGGTCGGTGCCATCGCGATGGCGGTGCGCGACAGCGACGACGACGAGGGCGGCCTGCTCAGCGGGCTCGTCAACGCCGCCCAACAGCTGGGTGGAGCGGTTGGCCTGGCCGCCCTGGCCGGCCTGGCAATCGGCCTGGCCGGAGCCGGCGCCGAGGCTGGAGGCGGCGACATCGACTTCACCGCCGCCTTCTTCGGCGCATCGGCACTCGCGGCTCTCGCCGTCGTGCTCTCGTTCGCCGTCGGTATGACCCGCCGGGCACCTGGCCAGCCCCGCCCGCCCACCGACGAAAGGACGTCCCCCCTGCCGCACCCGAGCCCTGAAGCCCACCACGACACCACCCAGGAGAAGCCCGTGATCTACCACGTCATTCGTATGTCCGTCCGCCCCGACGTCACCCCCGAGCAGGTCCAGAAAGCGCTCGGCCGCATGGCCGAGGCCGGCAGCCAGGTGAACTCCGCGCGGCCCGGCGTCTTCGGCCGCGACGTCGGAGGCAACTTCGACTTCGGGGCCGTCTCGTCCTTCGCCAGCCTCGAGGAGTACGAGGAGATGATGAACCACCCCGCGCACCTGGCCATCGACCGTTACGGGCTGCCGCTCGTGGACAAGTTCGTCTCCTTCGACGTCACCGACAGCCCCGACCCCGCGGTGGCCGAGGAGATCGAGGCGATCCACCGGCGGCGGTTCGAGGCGCACCCGGACATCGCCGAGCTCGTCGCGCGAGTGCCCGAGTACAGCGGCAGCGCCGCGCCGGCGCCACGCGGCGTCTGACCGCCAACGGCGAACGCCGCCCTGCCGTAGTTGAGCGGGGCGGCGTCCGCATGGGTGGCCGACCAGCGCAGTTCAGCGGTGAGGGGCACGCCCGCGTTTGTCACGAGCTCCCGCCAGGGCATCACCGTGCCTGCGGGGCCGTGCGCGGGGAGGAACGCGCGTGCCGTCGTCTCATGGCTATCGGTGGTGAGGGCGGCGACTCGCGTCTCATCGCTGCTCAGTCCCGTGGGTGTCTTCACGGCCGCAGTTTTTCAGTCACCACGGACCACCTCCGCGCTGACGGGTGTCGCGCACGGTGCCCACCACGCGCTTAACGCTTCCTGAATGTGGGGCACCCGCGGCCGATGCGCGCTCGGCCCCGATGGCGGATCGGTTTGCGGCGAGGGGTGCCTCTCTTCAGGGCTGGAGGCCCCAGTACTGCCTGCGGGCTGGCATCGCGTGAATGACCAGTTCGTCGCCGCTCTCGAAGATGAGGACGACCGTCCCGAGCAGGCGAGCCTGGGTATCGAAGCCGAGCCGAAGTTCGCGGTGGGGCCAGTCCTCCTCGTCGAGGGGCTCCACCCAGAGCGGCCAGTCGGCCGCTTGGACAGCGTCCTCTGCGAGCACTCCGGGTTTAAGCCTCGATCCACCGATCGGTTGAGTCTGTGGAGCGGCGTGGGATAAGGAGAATGCCCTTCTGACCTGGGACGATATGACTTGCTTAGGGTCTGTATCGCCAGTTCAAGAAGGGCATCTCGTAGATGCAACTGTCTCACAC
>DATGSB010000350.1:0-3532 GCA_035303045.1 Actinomycetaceae bacterium
TCATTCTGTGGCCGGAAAGTGCTCGGACTCGGATGGGCGCACCCGCATTGCCAGCGAGCGCCTCGGTCGCAGCAATGAACAAGCACGCCCACAGCCACGCCCCACCAATTCTATGCCGCTCCCCCACGCCCGCGCGCCACCGCGTGGTCGGGCGGCCCGTGCCCCACCGCCGTGCCAGTTCTCCCGCGCTAACTCCTGGGATCCAGTCGGCATGTGTTGCTGACTCCTGGGAGTCCGTCGTAACTCATGGTTTTCAGAGTGCGTTGACGACGGAAAGGTAGGACTCAGGCGCGCTGGGGCGGCCGTGCGAGCTCTCCGCTCATACTTTTCCGTCGTCCGCGAGGCGTTGCCCGCTCCCGCGGAGGGGCGCGGACGCCCGCAAATTGAAGCAATGCCCATGCAGAGAATCGTTAGAGCGGGAGGCAGCGCTCGAAGGTCGAGGCCGACATGGACTTCACCACGGCGTCGGCGTCGGCGCCGGCGTCGACGTTGGCGTTGGCGTTGGGCAGCTCAGTGTGCGCGGAAAGCGCGACCGCCGCCCGGCACCGCCATGCCTGAGGGCAGTAGTGCCCGAACGGGGCGCAGTCGCGTCGTCATGTGCGCCGGAAACGCCGACCGAATGCGTGCGAACACGCCGTCGGCACTGTGGACGTCGGTGGTGTCGATACGCAGGATTCGCACCCCGGGTAGCTCGCGGATCGCGTCTTCGCGACGCTTCTCCTCGCGCAGCACGCGCGCATCGGCGGCGCCGTCCGGCAGGCCGTACTTCACGTGGCCGTCGACTTCGATGAACAAGGCATGGCGCATGCCATCGTCACCGGTGTAGAACCAGGCCAGATCCACATAGAAGGTTCCCTGCCGAGTGACCACCGCATGCTGCAGCTCCGGCTCGGGCAGCCCGCGCGATACCGCGATCCAGCGCACCATCGACTCGTACGCGGACTCGGACCACGGCTGGGCGAGTTCGATGATCGCGATCGCCCGCCTGAGGCCCCGGCCACCGATCTCCCGGGCGCGGCGGATCAGTCGGCGGCGCAGGTCGCGCAGGTCCTCTTCGACCTCATCGCGGTTCGCCCGGTCGGGGCGCAGCAGCAGCCGAAACGCGCTGTCGATGATCACGAGCGCCTCGCCGGGGTCCATTGTGCGCGCGCAATCCACGATCGTTCGCTCCAGCGACGTCACACGCACCCCGTGGATGGTCACGACCTCGCCATCGGGTAAGCGTTCGCGCAGGAGGTGACGGCGGCGCAATGGCTCCGGCTGCATGCCGGTGCGCGTCACTTGCACGGTATGGGTGCGCGCGTCGAGCCGCCAGATCCTGCAGCCGTGCATGAGGGCGGCGGTCTGGTGGCTGACCACGCCCTGCGTGCGCGACATCTGATTGATCCCTATTGCCCGAGCGAGTGCAACACGCTCCTCCCGCTGCCACCGCACTTCACTGGGAATCACCGGCACATAGACGCCGCGGTACACCCGCAGGAGCTTCCCCTCTCGAACTCCGTCGCGGATCGCCCAATCGCCGACGTCTCGGGTGAGATAGAAAGTGGGCCGCGCCGGCGGGCTCGGAATGGCAGTCATGCGCCCACGCTCGTTGACGGCGAGCTCGGAGGAGCCGGGAGGGCGTCGGCAGGGGACGGCGGCGCAGCGGGGAGGGCCTGTGGACAGCGAGGGGCCCGAAACGGCACGCCCGCCGGGAGACGGCGTCCTCGCCGAGAGTCTGGAACGCCTGGAACGCCGTCTGGTCTCTGCAACGAAATACGCAGGCCAAGACGTGCGCCGGCCAAGACGACGGAAAAGGGTGAGCAAACGCTCCCTCCCGGGGGCCGAAGTGCGCTTAGGTCCTACCTTTCCGTCGCGAACGCACTCTGAAAACCATGAGTTACGACGGACTCCCCGGAGTCAGCGGCAGATGCTGGCTGGATCCCATGAGCCAGCGCGAGGAATCGGGCACGACATGACTGGATCCCAGGAGTTAGCACAGGGGGCCGGCACATGCTGGCTGGATCCCAGGAGTTGGCAGCTGAGGGAGACCGGCGCGCAACTCCGCGCGCAGCGCAGGGCAAGCGGGGCTCAGGTGAGGAGCATTGTTGCGACGCAGAGGGCGGCGGCGATGGCGACGACGAGGAGTTCGCGGGTGTTGCCGACGGTCGTCACCGCCTTAGCGCTCGCGGCCGGCGCCGCGCCCCCATCAGCGCCATCAGCCCCATCAGCGCCGTCAGCGCCATCAACGCCGCCAACCCCGTCACCACCGCCAGCACCATCGCCACCCCCAACACCATCGACGTCATCGGCGGCGGAGAGGGCCATGCGGGATCGGATGGCGGCCGCAAGCGAATCGGCGTCGGCGTGGGTGCGGATGTCGCCCGGGCCGATGGCTTCGCCGCGGCTGGCGGCGTGCACCGAGGTCCCGCCGGGCAGGTTCTCGTCGGCGGCGGCCGCAGCCGCCGTGGCCTTGCGCCGGTTCCACACTGTGCGCGCGGGCGCCGCCCAGGAGGTGTGGACCTTGCCGTCGGCCTCGATGCCCAGGCCCCAGCGCGTGGTGATGTTGGAGATGCGTTCATAGGGGATCGTCACGCTGTTGATGACGTTGATGAGCGTCACCGCACGCGGCCCCACGGCGACGGCGGGCTGCCAGAACACGGCCCATGCGAGCGCGCCGAGGAGCAGCGGGTAGGCGCCGTAGCGCAGCAGGTCCCCGATCCCGCCGGAGGCGACGAAGGAGATCTCGAACAGGGCGACGATCACCCAGGCGAACACGGCGTAGGTGCGGCTGGTGACCGTGCGGGCGTAATCGACCTCGTCGGCGCGGGCGCGAGCCGAGCTCATGGGTTCAACCTCAGTTCCGTCGTCTCTTCGCCGAAGGACGCCAGTAGTGCGTGGCGCTCTTCGCGGCGCTGCCGCTGTTTGACCGGCTCCGGCACCGGGGCGGCAGCAACCAACCGTTGAGTGTAGGGCTCGCTGGGATGGAGGAGGACCTCCTCTCGCGTGCCGGATTCCACGATCTTGCCGTCCTTGAGCACGATGACGCGGTCGGCGAGCAGGTCGATGACCGCAAGGTCGTGGCTGATGAAGAGGCAGGCAAAGTGGTAGCGGTCCTGCAGGTCGGTAAACATTTCCAGCACGGCCGCCTGCACCGAGACGTCCAGCGCCGAGGTCGGCTCGTCCGCCACGAGCAGTTCGGGGTCGAGCGTCAGCGCCCGCGCGATGCTCACCCGTTGCCGCTGCCCGCCGGAAAGCTCGTGGGGGAAGCGGTTCGCCGCCGCCCTCGGGAGCTCGACGGCGTCCAGCAGCTCCCTCACTCGCCTCTCCCGCGAGCGCCGATCGCCGACCTTGTGCACGACCATCGGTTCGGCGATCACCTCTCCGATGGGCATCCGCGGGTTGAGCGAGGCCGCGGGATCCTGAAAGATCACCCCGATCCGGCGGCGCACCCGCTTGGCCTCCCGGCGGCGCAGGGCGCCGAGATCCTGGCCGAACACGGCCACCTCGCCCGAACTCGCGGGCAGCAGCCCGAGCACGCAGCGCCCGATCG
>DATGSB010000351.1:0-3674 GCA_035303045.1 Actinomycetaceae bacterium
ACGGGGCGGGCTGCTCCAGCGCGGTAATGAGGTCGCGGCTGGAGCGCGCGAGCTCGCGGGCCAGGGTGAGGAAGCGGCGGGTGTTGGGGTTGGCGCAGTTGCGCCGCCCGGCGACCGCGGCGGTGGCCGGCGTGGCGTCGAGAAGCCTGACGAAGCACACCCCGGGGTGGCGGAAGAAGCGGGTACCGCTGGCCGGGGCGGTGTCCACGAGCTGGCCGTAGGCCACGGCGTGCAGGCCCTCGGTGAGGGAGCTGATGCCGCTCGTCGCCCCGGAGCGGCCGTCGTCGCCGGCGCAGCTCCAGTACTGCGCCCACGGCCGGGGCACCGAGGAACGGTGGGCCACGAACTCGTCGCCGTGCAGGTCGGCCAGCGAGATCGCCGGGCGTTCGGCCAGCGGGTGGTCGTGGGGCAGGGTGGCGTAGCGGGGCTCGGTGAACAGCGGGACGAACTCCAGGTGGGGGGCGTCGAACGGCAGATGGAGCAGGGCGACGTCGACGATCTCCTGTTCCAGGGCGGTGATCTGATTGGCCATCGTGAGCTCGACGAACTCAAGGGTGACCTCGGGGGCGGCGCGCCGGAAACCCGAGACGAGGGTCGCCGTCAACTCTCCGGCCCCGGCACCGAAGATCCCCAGCCGCAGGCGCCCGGTGAGGCTGCGGGCCAGCGCCGACACCTCGCGTTCCAACGCCCGCACCCGCCCGAGGATCTCCATGGCCTGCGGGATGAAGGTGTCGCCGGCCTCGGTCAGCGTCAGCGGGGTGGTGGCCCGGTCGAACAGCTTGGTGGCCAGGCGTCGCTCGAGGCGGGCGATCTGCTGGCTCAGCGCCGACTGACTGATGTGCGCGGCGGCCGCGGCGCGGCCGAAGTGGGCGTGCTCCGCCAGGAGCACCGCGTAATGGAGCTGACGAATGTCCATGGCACGCTCATTTCCGGTCCGCTGGGGTGGCGTGCGGTGGCCGCCGCGTCGTTGCCGGCGTTATGGCGCTCGCGCGCTCGTCGCCCCAGATGTGTGACGGCATCCCTGCGACATGCACTAGTCGGATGAGTCTAGCGGCTGGGTCGCATGATCCTGCGGATCCCGGCGGGTGCCCGGGGCGCGCCGGGAGGCAGGCATCGCGCCGTCCACCGCGGAGTCGCAGCGGGTGAGTGGTGTCGGCCGCGGCTCGATCCTTTCCGCCCGGGCGGCGTAGTCGATCGGACCAGGCGCTTAAGCCACTAGTCGCGAGTAGCGCTGGCGCGCCGCCTCTCCACTGGTGCCCAGGAGCGCACCAATCGCCGACCAGGCCACGCCTTCATTCCGAGCCTGCCGGACAGCTTCGATGGTGTGGCGCTCAGCTGTGGACCGCTCGTGGGCCGCTGCCCGCAATGCAGCAACAGCCGAAGTGGGTAGCTCGTCGTCGGGGTTCGGCTCGTAGCCCTCGAACCGGGCCGCCAGCTCGTCCGCATGGGCAAGGATGTCGTCGATAGAGCGTGGCACAGTCATCACCTCAAGAATTTCTGCCGGGCGCGCATCGCGTGCACGATGACTACGGCGGCGTCGCCCTGGATATATCCGACGATCGGCTCATCAACCACGGTCCCAAGTTAACTTGCCACGCGCGGGCTAGCAAGGGCAGATCGCATCTCATCCGGTCGCTCGGCGCTAGCTCATATGATCCAGCCGCGTTGTTCGCCTGGCTCATATGACGCCGTCGTTACTCATCGGTTTCAGACAAGCGTGACGACGGAAACCCATGAGTCAAGCCAGCGTCCGCCGCGTTCAAGGCCCGTAGCTCATAGGAATCCGTCGGAGGCGTTGCCCTGCGCGGAGCTCCCGGTTGCCCTGCGCGGAGCTTCCAGTGGCCCTGCGCGAGTTTCCGGTGGTTCAGAGCGATCACTGGTTCCGACTGGACGACCGAGACGGCGCACACGCACCCGTCGCGTCGGTGCGCCTCAACCGTGGCCCGCCTCTCGCCATCCGGGTGGCACGCCGACATCAACGCTATCGGCACCACCCGCCTCGGCGCCGATAGTGGGCAGCGGTCAACCTGCCAACGGCAGCATGGAACGCTCCGCGTCCCGCGCGCGTTGCACGTAGCGTGAAGCCGATGCCCGCTACCCCTGAGCCGGTCTCTGAGGCAGCCCGCGAGACCCAGCCGACCCACGCCGTGGCCGCCCCACGAGCCCCGCGGGTGGGTGGCCCGACCGGGGAGGCCCGGCGGGTGAGCGTCGTCGTCATCGGTGCCGGGCAGGCGGGCCTGTCGGCGGCCTACCACCTGCGCCGCCGGGGCCTGGCCGACAGCCGGGGCGCCGACGCCGGGCGCGGTAGCTTCGTCGTTCTCGACGCCGAGGAGGGGCCGGGTGGGGCGTGGCGCCACCGGTGGGAGACGCTGCGGATGGCCACCGTCAACGGCATCTACGACCTGCCCGGGATGGCTCAGCCCGACGTCGACCCCGAGGAGTCCGCCCGCGAGGCGGTGCCGCGCTACTTCGCCGATTACGAACGCCACCTCGACCTGGCCGTGCAGCGTCCCGTGGCCGTGCGCGCGGTGCGCCCGGTGGACGACGACCCAAGCGGCCCGCTGCTCGTGGTCAGCGACGCGGGGCAGTGGCTCACCGACGCCGTCGTCAACGCCACAGGCACGTGGCGCAAGCCGTTCTGGCCCAACTACCCGGGCCAAACCACCTTCGGCGGCCAGCAGCTGCACACCGCCGACTACCGCAGCGCGGAGGACTTCCGCGGCAAGCACGTCGTCATCGTCGGCGGCGGCATCTCCGCGCTGGAGCACCTCGATGAGATCTCGCGGGTGACAACGACGACGTGGGTGACCCGCCGCCCGCCCGTCTTCCGCGACGGCGAGTTCGGGCCCGAGCAGGGTCGGGAGGCCGTGGCGATGGTCGAGCGGCGGGTCGCCGACGGGCTGCCGCCGGAGTCGGTGGTGTCGGTGACGGGGCTCATCTGGACGCCGTGGCTGCGCGCCGCCGCGGAGCGTGAGGTGCTGCGCCGCCTGCCGATGTTCGAGCGCGTCGAACGCGACGGCGTGCGCTGGGCGGACGGCACCTTCCAGCCCGTCGACGTCATCCTGTGGGCGACCGGCTTCCGCGCCCAGCTCGACCACCTGCGCCCGCTGCGGCTGCGCGCCCGCGGCGGCGGGATCGCGATGAGCGGCACCCGGGTGGTCGCCGAACCCCGCGTGCACCTCGTCGGCTACGGGCCGTCGGCCTCGACCGTGGGTGCCAACCGCGCCGGGCGGGCCGCCGCGGTCGAGCTGCTGGGGTGGCTCGAGGTTGACGACGCGGTTTCGGCGCCGGCACGGGCCTAGGGCGGCTCGCTGGCGGGCACGCGGGCCGGGCTGGGGCAGGGTCCCGCGCGCCGGGCTGGGCGCAGGTCACGACCGCGATCCCGCGGTCCGGCACGCGACTCAGTCGAGCAGGCGGCGGATGCGTTTGGCCGAAACCCGCACGGGGGTGCCGAGTTGCTGGGCGAAGAGGCTGACGCGCAGCTCCTCCAGCAGCCACCGCACGCCCTCGAGCTCGGCGAGGCGGGCGAGGTCGTGGCGGGCCTCCGCGGCGGCCTGGGCCTGTTCGTGGGCCTCGCGCAGCTCGGTGATCTGCCAGGCGTGGTGGGCGTCTTGGTGCACGTTGTCGCGGGCGCGTTCGATGCGGCGCACCGCCGCGCGCAGGTACCGGGGCAG
>DATGSB010000352.1:0-5334 GCA_035303045.1 Actinomycetaceae bacterium
AGGGCAGGATACGAAGCTACGGACCCATCCTGCACGCCGCCCGCATGCGGCGCCCCGGCCCGTCCACCCAGTGGGGCCGAGTCGACCGCGCCGTCTCGACTGCCGGACGCCGCTGCGTAGGCGGCCACACTGTGATCAACGTCAACCCCGCAGCCTATTTCGTTCGAATAACTAACGAGTTAAACTGTGGGTAATGCAAAATGCTTTGACTTCTTCTCAGCTGGCCGCGGGCGACAGGTTGCCTCGGCGGCTCGATCTTGCCTCGGAGTTGCGCGTCGTCACCCAGCGCCTCGTGCGACGCATTCGGTCAGAAGCCGATCCCGCTGGTCTGTCGGAAGCCCAGTACAGCGTGCTTGCCACGCTGCGGCGCCGCGGGCCGGCGACTCCGCGCCAGTTGGCCGAGCTCGACCGCGTACAACCCCCGACGATGACCCGCACGCTCGGCCTCCTGGAATCCCGAGGCCTGATCTCCCGCGTGCCCCACCCCACCGATGGTCGGCGCGTGCTCATCGATCTCACCGAGGAGGGCCTGGCCGTCGTGCGCGACACCGTGCAGCGACGCACCGCGTGGGTCTCGCGCCGGCTGGCCGGCTTGACCCGGGAGGAGCGCGCCACGCTGCGTGAGGCGACCCGAATACTGCGGGAGTTGGTCGACGGGTGAAGACGACGTTTGCATCGCTTAGGTTCTTCAACTTCCGCCTGTGGTTCGCCGGCGCGCTCGTGGCGAACATCGGCACCTGGATGCAACGCGTCGCCCAGGACTGGCTCGTCCTCACCGAGCTCAGCAACGATTCCGGCCTCGCGGTAGGCATCGTCACCGGGCTCCAGTTCGTGCCCGCCCTCCTGCTCGGGCCCTACGCCGGGCTGCTGGCCGACCGGCTGCCGCGGCGCGGGCTGCTCATGTTCACCCAGGGAATCCAAGGCCTGCTGGCCCTCGGGCTCGGCGTGCTCGTCCTCAGCGGGACGGCCGAGCTGTGGCACGTCTATATATTTGCGCTCCTGCTGGGCATCGCCACCGCCCTGGATGCGCCCGTTCGCCAGATCTTTGTCGCCGAGATGGTGCCCGCCACCAGCCTGCCCAACGCGGTGGGGCTCAACAGCGCCTCCTTCAATGCCGCGCGCCTTATCGGCCCCGGCACCGCCGGGCTGCTCATCGCCCTGGTCGGGCCGGGGTGGGCCTTCATCATCAACGCCGTGAGCTTCGGTGCCACGATCTTCTCCCTTACCCTCATGCGCACCCACGAGTTGCACGACCTGCCGCACACCACCCGCGGGAAGGGGCAGCTGCGGGAGGGCTTGCGTTACGCGATGGGGCGCAGCGACCTGCTCATGCTCTTCCTCGTCGTCGGCGTCGTCTCGGCCTTCGGCCTCAACTTCCAGCTCACCAGCGCGGTGATGGCACGGGAAGTGTTCGACCGCGGGGCCAGCGAGTACGGCGTCCTCGGCTCGATCATGGCGGTGGGCTCACTCATCGGCGGGCTCGTGGCAGCGCGCCGCAAGCAACCGCGGGTCCGCCTCGTGGTGGCGGCCGCGCTCGCCTTCGGGGTGGCGACGGCGGCGATGGCCGCGATGCCCACCTACGAGATGTATGCCATCGCCACGATCCCCGTGGGGCTGGCGTCGATGACGATGCTGTCCAGCGCCAACGCGACGATCCAGATGTCCACCGATCCCAGCATGCGGGGGCGCGTCATGGCCCTGTACATGATGGTGCTGCACGGCACGACCCCCATCGGTGCGCCGATCGTCGGCTGGATCGCCGAGACCTTCGGCGCCCGGTGGTCGATCTGGATCGGCTCGATCTCCGCGGTCCTCGTGGCGCTCATCGTCGCCCTGTGGGCCAAACGCGCCTGGCAGGTGCAGGTCACCTACCAGCTGCGTCACCGGCCCCGCCTCACCATGGTGGGCCCCCACGAGCGCGCAGCCCAGCGCCTCCTCGCCGCGGCAGCCGCGCCCGAGGGCGACGGGACCGCGGCGGCCGAGCGTGGCGACGAACCGCTCGCGGCGCCTCAGAAGCCCGACGGGGCCATCTGCTCCACGACGTCGTCGATGCACGCCACGAGCGCGCGCACGTCGTCAGGTTCCACCGACGGGAACATGCCCACCCGCACCTGATTGCGCCCGAGCTTGCGGTACGGCTCGACATCGACGATGCCGTGTTCGCGCAGCACCCGAGCCAGGGCCTTGGCGTCGACGGCCTCGTCGAAGTCGACGGTGCCCACCACGGGGGAGCGGTGCGCGGGATCGGCGACGAAGGGACGCGCCCACGGGCGGGCCTCGGCCCACTCGTACAACACCCCCGAGGACTCCGCCGTGCGTTCGGCCGCCCAAGCGAGGCCACCGCGGTCGAGCAGCCACTCGATCTGCTCCCCGAGCAGGATGAGCGTGGCAATCGCCGGGGTGTTGAGGGTCTGATCCTTACGTGAGTTGTCGATCGCGGTGCGCAGGGAGAGGAACGGCGGGATCCACCGGTCCCCACTTTCGATGCGTTCGGCGCGCTCGATCGCCGCCGGGGACAGGAATGCCAGCCACAGTCCGCCGTCACCGCCGAAGGCCTTCTGGGGGGCGAAGTAGTAGGCGTCGGTCTGCGACACGTCCAGCTGCATCCCGCCGGCCGCTGACGTCCCGTCGACGACCATGAGCGCTTCCTCGCCCGGCGCGATCCGCTCGACGGGGGAGATGACGCCGGTGGAAGTCTCGTTGTGCGGCCACGCGTAGACGTCGACCCCCGCCATGGGGGAGAGACGGGCAAGTTCACCCGCGGGAGCCGTCGTCACGTGGGAGTCGGCCAGGAAGGGGGCCGCCGTCGTCGCGTCCGCGAACTTCTGGCCGAACTCCCCGAAGGCGGCGTGCGCCGCCCGGTCGGCGACGAGGCAACAGGTGGCAGCATCCCAGAAAGCCGTCGAGCCGCCGTTGCCCAGCACCACCTCGTAGCCTTCGGGCAGGCCGAACAGTTCGCTGAGGCCGCTGCGGATGCGCCCGACGAGGCTGCGCACGCTGTCTTGCCGGTGTGACGTTCCCAGCAGCGTCGTACCGAAACCGGTCAGCATCTCGGCATGAGAGGCGCGGACCTTGCTGGGCCCGCAACCAAAACGGCCATCGACGGGCAACAGCTGCGGTGGGATGGAGATCTGCTCGGCGCTCATGCCCCGATCCTGCCATTAGGAAGCCATCCCCCGCGTTGCCCGCCGCGACACCCGCACGGCGGCGGGCCAACGTATCCTCGAGGGAGTTGAGGCGAACTAAGGCGGCAGTATGAGCAATCTGATCGACACCACCGAGATGTACCTCAAGACGGTCTTCGAACTCGAGGAAGAGGGCATGGTCCCCATGCGGGCCCGGATCGCCGAGCGCCTCGGGCACTCCGGGCCGACGGTGTCGCAGACGGTGGCTCGCATGGAACGTGACGGTCTCGTCACGTTGGGCGACGACCGCCAGCTCACGCTGACCGAACTGGGCCGCGAGAAGGCCACGACCGTCATGCGCCGGCACCGCCTCGCCGAGCGTCTCCTCGTCGACGTCATCGGGCTGCCGTGGCAGTTCGTCCACGAGGAGGCGTGCCGGTGGGAACACGTCATGAGTGAGCAAGTCGAAGAGCGGCTTGTCACTCTCCTCGATCAGCCCGTCGCCGACCCGTACGGCAACCCGATCCCGGGCCAGGCCGAGGGTGACGGGGGCGTCGCCCCACGCGATCGCCTCGAGACCCTCCTCGACGTCGCCGCCGGGCTGGGCCCGGAGGAGGAGGTCGAGGTCACGCTCCACCGCATCGGGGAACCGATGCAGGTTGACGTCGAGCTTCTGGCCAGGTTTTGGCAAAGCGACGTCCGGCCCGGGGCTGCCCTACGGGTGCAGCGCGGAAAGGACTTCGTCACCGTTCGCGCCGAGGGCTCGGAATACGTGCTCGACCTGCCTGACGACGTTTCCCGCCATCTTTTTGTCGCCGTGTGAGCCCATTCCGACGCAATGTGATCCGGTCGACAAAACGCGTAGCGGTCGGCGCCAGCTCAACGCCCACAGGGCACCTCGGGCGACACGCCTGTCCCATGTTGTAACCGGAACGTGACATTGCCGCGATGGCCGGGTAATGTCCCTCACGCCTTGTCGCTCCCAGGCGACAGGCCCTTGGACGGCATGCCAAACCCTGCCGGTCGCCCAAGGTCCGCCAGTAGTCCAGCGGCAGGGACGGGGGAACCACGTGATTGAGACCACACGGTCCCTTGGGGTGAAGTTTGCACTCGCTGCAAACCGGGCAATCTCCAGCCCGAACCCGACAGCTCACCTCGTAGGCAACAGGAGAGGTTCCGCCAGTGACCGCTAGTCCAACGCGCGCGCGCCACCGGGCCGCGTGCCGTCCCACCACGCCGCTCACCACGCTGAGCCGGGCCATGACCGGCCCCGCAGCTCGCCGCAGCATCATGGTCGCCGCCTCCTCGGGGCTCGCGCTGAGCATGGCAGCGAGCTCCGCGATCGCGGCCCCGGAAGCCGAAGCCGAATACTCCGCGCTCCCGCAGGTCGACGTCTCCACGCTGTCGAACCAGGCCCGCGCCGTCCTCAATGTCTCGCCCACCGTGTCGGTGCCGGCCGATGTCTCGCTCGCAGCCATCGCCGATGTCGAGGTCGCGGCGACACCCCCGAAGACGAGTTTCGCGGAAGACGAAACCCCGCTGGATGCGACGATTGCCCGGCGCGCCGCCGAGGCCCGCGCGGCGGAGCAGGCCGCGCTCGCCGAGCAGCGCGCCGCAGAAGCCTCCGCCGCACGCACCGGCCAGCGCGAGGCCAGCACCAACTCCAACTCCACCGCCAGCGCGGCCGCACCGACTGCCGCCGCCGAAGCGCCGGCGCCGGCCGCCTCGGGCAACGCCATCGTCGACATCGCGTTCCGCTACGTCGGCACGCCCTACGTCTACGGCGGCGCGAGCCCCGCGGGCTTCGACTGCTCCGGGTTCACTTGGTACGTCTACCAGCAGGCGGGGATCTCCATCCCACGCTCCTCCGGCGCCCAGCGCAACGCGGGCACCGTCGTCTCGGCCTCCCAGGCCCGCCCCGGCGACCTCGTGTGGTGGCCCGGGCACGTCGGGATCTACCTCGGCAACGGCCAGCACATCGCGGCGCGCAACCCCTCCAAGCCGCTGCAGGCGGGCCCGATCTCCCATGTGGGACGCGGCGCCCCCACCTACATCCGCATCGGCTAGTACCGACTCCGCGAAGCGGCTCGCCCCCATCGGGGCGGGCCGCTTCGTCGTTTCCCCCGACTCCGGCCTCGAAACTTGCCCCGACCGGTGTGCAAGGGAGCACAATGGCGGCAGAGGTCCCCAACCCCCGCCGGAGGAACCA
>DATGSB010000353.1:0-3026 GCA_035303045.1 Actinomycetaceae bacterium
CGGCTGCATGCGCCGATCGGCCACGCCCTGGGCGGCAAGGAGTGGATCCAGTACGACAACCCCTACGACGTCGGCATGAGCGGCCTGCTCGGGTACGGCGCCGCGCACAAGGCGACCCACGAGGCCGACCTGCTCCTCATGCTGGGAACCGACTTCCCCTACCGGGAGTTCCTGCCACAGGCCCGCACGGCCCAGGTGGATGCGGATGCGAGCCGGCTGGGCCGGCGCACCCCGCTCGAAGTCGCGGTTCACGGTGACGTCGGCGAGACGATCCGGGCCGTGCTGCCGCACGTGACGCAGAAGACCGATCGCAGCTTCCTCGATGCCATGCTGCGCGAGCACGCCGAGTCCCTGGAGCGCGTGGTCGACGCCTACACCCAGCGGGTCGAACGGATGCGCCCGATTCGGCCCGAGTACGTCGCCGCGCAGCTGGACGAACTCGCCGCGGACGACACCGTCTTCACCGTCGACACCGGCATGGCCAATGTGTGGGCGGCGCGCTACCTCACGCCCAACGGCCGGCGCAGGGTGATCGGCTCGTTCAAGCACGGGTCGATGGCCAGCGCGGTGCCCCACGCCATCGGCGCGCAACTGGCCTACCCCGACCGGCAGGTCGTCACCCTCAGCGGCGACGGCAGCCTCGCGATGCTGCTGGGGGAACTCATCACGATCCGCCAGCAGCGGCTGCCGATCAAGATCGTGCTGTTCAACAACGCATCCCTCGGCATGATCAAGCTTGAGATGATGGTCGACGGCATCCCCGACCACCAGACCGACCACGAGCCGACGAACTTCGCGGCCGTGGCGCAGGCCGTGGGGATCACGGGGATCCGCGTGGAGGACCCCGCTGAGGTGCCCGCGGCGCTGCGGGACGGGCTGAACCGGCCGGGCCCGGTGCTCATGGAGTTCGTCACCGACGCCAACGCGTTGTCGATCCCGCCGGCGATCACCGGCGAACAGGTGCGCGGGTTCGCGTTGTCGGCGAGCAAGCAGATCCTCGGCGGCGGCGTGGGCAAGATGATCGACCTGGCCCGGGCGAACCTGCGCAACATCCCACGGCCGTAAACCGGCGGTGGGCCCGCGCTTAGTCGCGCAGCTTGGCCACGGTGATGAGCAGGGTGGCGTCTTCGAGCGCATCGAGCCCGTGGCGGGCGGGAGGCACGATGAGCAGGTGACCGCTGCGGGCCAACCACTCCACGTCTCCCGACCACATGCGCACCCGGCCGCTGAGCACAAAGATGGTCGCCTCGTCGTGGTTCTCCCGCTCGGCGATCCGGGCGCCGGCGCGCAGGGCGACGACCGTCTGGCGCAGCACCTTCTCGTGCCCGCCGACGACGGTGTCCCCGGCCCGTCCGCTGCTGGCGCCCACCGCTGCGGTCAGTTGCTGGCGCGCGAGCGCCTCGATGGAGATTCGTTGCATACCCCAGTGTGGAAGCCCGCGCGCTGCCCCACCACCGCAACGCCCAGCCCCCGCACCACTCCTCGCCGCTAACTCCGGGGATCCAGACGGCTCCCGGGCGCTAACTCCTGGGATCCAACCAGCCCGTGCCGCTGACTCATGGGAGTCCGTCGTTACTCATAGGTTCCAGACCCCGTATCCGACGGACTCCCATGAGTCAGGGCAGTGGTGGGCGGGTTTGGGGGCGGTAGCTCATAGGAATCCGTCGGATGGGCACCGAGTTGTCGCTCACAACGCTGTGATGAATCGCCCCGCGCCTAGACGTTGACTCGCGCCTCGTGGAGGTTGACCCGCGCCTGGTGGAGGAGCGCCGCGCCTTGTGGAGGAGCGCCGCGCGATCACCGGCCTACAGCGCCGGCCGCATGCCGCCCTGCAGCGCCGCGCGATCGCCGCCCTGCAGCGCGACCGCACGCCGCCCTACAGCGCCGGACCGAAGCGCCGGCGCTAGAGCTTTCCGGCGGCCTTGAGTTCGAGATAGGCGTCGGCCAGTGCGGGTGGCAGCTCGCCGGGCGGAGCCTGGACGACGTGGGCCCCGGCGCGCTGCAGCAGGCCGGCGACGGCGGCCCGTTCGAGCTCGGCGCGTTCGGCGGCGGCGGCATCGTAGATCTCCTCGCCCGTGTCCCGCTCCTGGCGAATGGCCTCGGTCTCCGGGTCGCTGGCGGAGGCGACCACCACCTGGTGGTCCCGCGTGAGAGAGCCAAGCACGGGGAGGAGACCGTCGACGACCGCCCAAGGCTCGACGGGGGAGAGGATGACGAGCAGGGCGCGCTGCGACAGGGCTTGGCGCACCGTGGCGGCCACGAGGGGCCAGTTCATCTCGACCAGCGCCGGCTCCACCTGCGACAGCGACTCCGCGATCGTGGACATGAGGCGCGGGCCCTGCACGCCCGTCACGCGCGCCCGCACTTCGGAGTCGATCGCCACGAGTTCGACGCGGTCGCCGGCGCGTTCCGCGAGGGCGCTGAGCAGCAGGGCGGCTTCGATCTGGGCCTCGAGCCGGGGCGCGTCCTCCAGGCGGGCGGCTGACAACCGCGAGGAGTCGATGACGATGAACACGCGGCGGTCGCGTTCCGGGCGCCACGTGCGCACCACGACCTCCGCGCGCCGGGCGCTGGCCCGCCAATCGATCGCTCGCACGTCGTCCCCAATGACGTACTCGCGCAGAGAATCGAACTCGGTGCCTTCGCCACGAACCTGCACGGCCGCGCGGCCGTCGAGCTCGCGCAGCCGGGCGAGCCGGGAGGGGAGATGACGCCGGGAGGTGAAGGCCGGCAGCACGCGCAGCCGGCCCGGTGCCGCCAGCGACTTCTGCCGCCCGGCGAAGCCGAGTGGTCCGATCGCCCGAATCGTCACAGCGGCCGCGTGGCGGTCACCCCGCCGGGTGGGGCGCAGCGCGGTGCGCACCCGCGTGCGGCGCCCCGGTAGCACGCGCACCCGGTGCCGGTTGCGCCCCGCGCCCGCCGAGGGCGGCCACGCATCGCGCACCAGCCCGCGCAGCGGGCGCTTCGAGTGGTTCGTCAACTCCACCGCGCTGACGGCCACCTCGCCCAGCCGCACCGAATGCGGC
>DATGSB010000354.1:0-6966 GCA_035303045.1 Actinomycetaceae bacterium
CCGCGACCCACGCGCTCGGGCTCCCCCTCGACCCCGAGCTCCCGATAGGCCGAGCCGTTGGCCAGGATGACGCTGCGGCTGCGCAGCACCTCGCCCTCGGCGGTCTTGATCGTCTTCACGGGGCCGTCGAGCTCGACCTCGATGGCGTCGTCGTACATCGTTTCGGCGCCGAAGCGTTCCGCCTGCTCCTGCATCTTCATCATGAGGTCGGGGCCCATGACCCCCTCGGGGAACCCGGGGAAGTTCTCGACTTCCGTCGTGTTCATGAGCGCGCCACCCGCGGTGACCGAGCCCGCGATGACGACGGGTGCCAGATCGGCGCGTGCCGCGTAGACGGCTGCGGTCCAGCCTGCCGGGCCGGAGCCGATGATGACGACGTCACGCACGGGGGAACTGTTGGTCATGGTTGTCCTTCACTCGTTGGCTTCACCCAGTCGTAACCGTACTGGCGTGCCCGTTGTTCCAGGACCGCGGTTCGTAGCGCCAAATTGTGTCACTCGACACGGAGTTCGGCCAGTTCGATGCGGTTCTTACCGTCTGAGTTTGCCACGGGCAGCTCGGTAAACCACAGCACTATTCCGTCTGTCGCAAGAGGTTCTTCGAGCGTGAAGGTGCTGTCGGGACCCATCGGCCCCTCGGCCAGTAGCTCGCCGTCGGTGGGGGTGGCCGGGTCGGTGGCGCGGATCTCCACGTTCCCGCCGTTGCCCATGAGGTCGATGGTGACGGCGGAGAGTAAGGATTCCTCCTCGAAGGTGACGGCGAGCCCGATGCCGCTCTTCATGCCGTAGGCGGGGTCGACGTAGGAGCGCGAACGCCAGAACGTGGAGGGGTCGCCATCGAGGGCCCGCGGGGTGAGATCGGGATTCTCGGCGCCGTCACCTTCGGGGTCGAGGGGCACAAGGTTGACGATGGTCGGCGACGGCAGATCCGGGGTCGGCTCCGCGGTCGGCGACGGCGTGGCCTCGGTCGGCTCCTCCGGTGGCGCGGTCTCGGTGGGCGAGGGCGCCTGGGTGGTCGGGACGACCGCCGTGTGGCGGCCCGGATCGGGGGCGGCGCCCAGGGTGCGGATGGCAAGCACCGTGGCAACGAGCACGACAAGCACGAAGAAACCGAGGACGAACGGGGTGGGGTTAACCCGGCGTTGGGTGAAGGGCACCTCGGCGTCGTCGGTCGTGGCGGGAAAGAGCTCATCCGCGCTCGGGTAGCCCGCCGGTGCCTGGGTGGCCTGCGAAGCCGGGACGTCGGACGTCGGTGCCGTGGCCCCGGCCGGGGGGGTGGAGTGGTGGGCCGTCGACGACTGGGTTGCGTCGGCTTGCTGGGCCGCTGCGAGTGCGGCGGCGACGTCAGCGGCCCGGCGCTCTTCCTCGATCTCCTCCTCGCGGACGGCGCGCTGCGCGCGGCGCTCTTCGACGGCTCCCCGCACGGCCTCGGTGGTGCGCTGGGTGCGTTCGCGGGTGGCGCCGGCGACGCGTTTTGCCCCGGTGGCGATGGCCGCGGCGATGCCGCCGGCGGCCGCGCCCACGGCGGCCATCGTGACCCCACCCTTGTGGTGGCGCACCGATGGTGGGGCCTCGTCCCCACCGTGGAGGACCTCGTCGAAGTCCCGCGGCGCCGCATCGAGGTGGGCGGCCGCGGGGGGCCGCCACGTCGAGGTGTCCCGTACCTCGGCCTCCCCGGGCACGGTGCTGGGTGCCGCGGCGTCGTCGCTCGGCTGGGCAGGCGAGGGGGGCGAAGCGTCGTCGTCACCGCTCGGTTCGCCGGGGCTGGGCGGGGCGAGGGGTGGCCAGGGCGCCAGCTCGCGGATGACCTCCCCGCTGCTGTGCGGTCCGTGCCCGGCGATGAGGGTGGCCTCGCACAGCGCGACGAGATCCGCCGGCAGATCAGGGTTGAGCTCGGCGGGCGACACGACGGCGTCGTGCTCTCGTGGCGCGTCGGGCAAGCGGGAGCCGGCCGCGTCCGCCGCGCGGATCTCATCGGCCGGGTCGTCGTCTTCCGCCGGCCAGTGCCCGGTGAGCGCGAGGTAGAGCAGCCGCACGAGCCCACGGCCGTCGCCCGGCACCCCTGCCGCGTCGGCGGGGGCGGGGGCCTCGAGGAGGGCGGCGGCGGTTCCCAGGCCGCTGAGCACCACGCCCCCGTCGGGTGGGAGGAACACGAGGCTGGGGCTCAACGCGAGGTGGTGGACGCCGCGGCGCCGGGCGGTGTCCACTGCGCTGGCGAGCTCGCCGATGATCGCGCGCGCTTGATTGGCAGCCAGCGGCCCCGCGGCGCTGAGTTCGGCAAGCGAGGTGCCCGTGACGACGTCGGAGACGATCCAGGCGACGTCCTCGTTCTGCCCGGCATCGAGAATGCGCTGCAGTCGCGGATCCTCCACCAGAGAGGCGCGACGTGCGGCGTCAAGTGTTTCGGCGGCGTTGGGGTGGTCGGCGGGCAGCACGAGAAGGAGGACGTCGCGGTCCAACACCGCATCGTGTCCCACCCAGCTCGCGGCGTGGGGCAGGGCGCCCGGCCCCGGGTTGAGAAGTCGGTAGCGTGCCCCGAGCACGACACCGACACCCAGGGCTGATTCGAGCTGTGCCCGGTCTCCGTCCAGCGTTCCGCTCCTCGATGTCGATCCGTGTGCCTCGGGCGTCGAGACCTTGGCGCTCATCGTACGTGGGTCCGCACCCCCGAGAAGCGCCGCGGTCACGCGTGTGGCCGCGCCGGCCAGCGGCCCCGGCAGGAGGCGAAAGGCCCGGTTCGCCAGTTTGCGCGCCGGGCGAGCGATCGTCTCCAGCTCCTGCACCTGCAGCGCGCGCAGCAGCAGGAGGTAGCCCACGAGCATGACCAGGCCCACGAGGGCCACTCGCCCGAGCGCCTGGAGGAGGCGCAGCCCCACGGCCTCGGCCTCGGACACCGGGCCGAGGGCGAACAGCAGCACCCAACCCAGCAGCAACGGCGGCGTCACCGCTACGGCGAGCCGAACGTGGGTGCGCACGACCCGGCCGCCGTCGAGGCTCGGCAGTTTGCGGCGCAGCCCGAGGTAGGCCCACACCGATCCGACGACGTTCGACAACGTGGTCGCCGCCCCGGCCCCGACGAGCCACCACGTCGCCGGCAGCAGGGTCGCCGCCAGCGAGCCCAGGATGACCATGACGGTGAGGGGGATCTGGATCCAGAACAGCGAGCGGGTGTCCTCAAAGGCGTAGTAGACCCGCTGGATCATCGTGAAGGCCCCCAGCGCGGGGATGCCCAGGACGAGGGGGACGAGCACCCGGGCGATGCCCTCGGCCTCCGCGATCGTCGTCGTCGGCAGCACGCTTTGCACCAGCGGCAACCCGAGCACGGCCAGCCCCGGGCCCGCGAACAGGGTGAACACCGCGATCGTGCGCAGCGCGAGCGACATGTCGGCGCGCACCGCCATGACGTCGCGGTCGGCCGCGGCATCCGACACCCGGGTGAAGAGGGCGGTGACGAGGGAGACGGTGATGAGGGACTGCGGCAGCATGTAGAGGAAGAAGGCGTTGTCCCAGGCCGCGTTGCCCGGCACGAACACGCCGGTGGCCGGTTCCGTACCGGCGGCACCCGCCGCGAGGTTGGAGATCGCGATGAAGCCGAACTGGGCCACCGCCAGGCTCGCGAAGGCCCACGTTCCCACCCGGCTCGCCCGCCCGAGCCCTGAGCCGCGCAGGCCCCAGCGGGGCCGGAACCGAAACCCTGCTCGGCGCAGCGGCACGACGAGAACGATCGCCTGGACCGCCACCCCGAGGGTGGCCGTGCCGGCGATGACGGCCGTGCGCACCCCCGTCCACGCCTCCGGGTCGAGGTGCGCGCCGGTGGCCGCCGGCCCGAAGATGATGACGTAGGCGAGGAGGCCGAGGATGGCGACGACGTTGTTGACCGCCGGGGCCCACATGAAGGGCCCGAAGATGCCGCGCGCGTTGAGCACCTGACCCAGCAGCGTGTACATGCCGTAGAAGAAGATCTGCGGGATGCACCAGATCGCAAATGTCACCGCCAGCGTGAACCACTGCGGCTGCAGCTCCGAGGCATAGATCGTCACGAGCACGCTGGCCCCGGCCGTCAGCAGCACGGTGAGGCCCAGCAGCGCGGCGCCGGCCATCGTCAGCAGCCGGTTGACGTACTCCTGCCCGCCGTCGCGGCCCTTCATCGCCCGCACGATCTGGGGCACGAGGATGGCGTTGAGCACCCCGCCGGCGACGAGCATGTAGATGATGTTGGGCAGCCGGTTGGCCACGGCGAAGGAGTTCGCTGCCCCGGTGACGCCGATGGCCGCGACGAGCAGGATGTTGCGCACGAGGCCGAGCAGCCTCGAGACGAGGGTGCCGGAGAACATGACGGCGGCCGAGCCGGCCAACCCGCGCCGGGTGATCACGCGCGCTCCGGGGGCATGCGGCGCCCGCGCCGGGCGGTGCGGATGAGCCCGATGACGAGGAGGAGGACGAGCACCGCGGCGACCACGGCCGTGCCGACCGTCTCCCAGTCGGCCCGCACCCGCACCTCCATCTCCCCGCCGGTGCCGACGACGGCTCCCGTGGGCGAGGACAGCACGACATCGACGGTGACGTCGCCGCTGCCGACCGCGTGGACGGGAACGTGGACGACGGCCGACTCCTGCGCGCCGATCGTCACCTCGACCGCCTCCTGGGCGAGCAGCCGCGGATCGCGCGGGCTGAGTTCGACGGTGAGGGTGACCGCGTCGCGCAGGCCGTTCGTCACCGACACGGGAAGGTGCGCCTCGTTGTTGATGAGGTTGAGGGTACTTCCCGACTGGGCCGCCACCAGGTCGTGGCGTGCCTGCGCCTCGGCGGCCAGCGCCGCCAGCGCCCGTTGCCGGTGCCCCTGGTCGGCGCGCCAGGCGTGGGAGGCCAACGCCAGGACGTCGCGTTGCACGGCCGCCGTCAACTCCTCGGGATCGGGAAGCATGCTCGCGAAGTCGTGGGTGCGCCCCAGGGCGCGATCGGCGTCGGCCAGCAGCCCCGCCTGCGCCTCCCCGGGGGCCACCGCCCGCGGCGGTAGCGGCTGGCGTGCCAGCTGTGCCGGGGGCGCGGCCAACAGCTCGGCGAGCGACGTGCGCTCGAGCCACGGCGCCTGGTCCAAGGCGTCGAGGGCCGCGCCCAGCAGGGCGGGGTCGCCGTCGAAGTCGCGCGGGAGGGCCAACAGCTGGGCCCGCGGCTGCGCGGGGCGTTCGCGCACGATGACCGCCGTCTGCGCGAGGAGGAGCTGGCGGGCGGTGAGGTCGTCGAGGGGCACCTCGGGCAACGCCGGGTCGAAGCGCCGGTGGGTGCCCTCGAGCAGCCGCGACAACTGCTCGTCGAAGAGGAGGACGTCGAGGTTGCCACCCTCGAGAGCGACCTCCTCGCGGCCCGCCGGGGTGTAGGTGAGCATGTCCCGTAGCGGCAGGGCGGACTGGGGCAGGACGACGGCCTCGGTGCCGGCGGCGTGCAGCGCCCCGAGCGTCTCGAGGTCGGGGTCCTCGCCCACCGGCCAGGCCAACCGGTTGCTCACCCGGCCGTCGCCGGCCGAGGCGGCACTGGGCGCCGCAGTGAGCGAGTGACGGCTGAGTTCGAGGCGGCCCTGCTCGAGCGCGTCGCCCCACCACTCCTCGTGCCGGGTGTGGGCCAGCGCGGCGGCGTCCGTGTCGGCCCAGGGCAGTGCGTGCAGGTAGCGGTCATGGCGCTCGGCGAACGCCGTCACGCCCGCGACGAGGGTGTCGGCGGCCTCGCTCGCGGCGTCGTCGGGGGCGTCCTCCTCTTCCTCCGCGGCGGCCAGGGCGATCGCGTCGGGCTGCGCCAGCAGCGCGGGGTCGAGTGCGATGTCGACGTGCGGCCGGTCGAGGACGTCGAGCAGTGGCCCGAGCCGGGGGGCGGCGGTCTCGGCGAGCGGGGCCTCCCGCTCGGTGGCCTCACGCCGTTCGGTGGCGTTGGGAACGAGGCTGCCGAGCACCGCCACCGGCAGGGGCGCTACGTCGATGTCGGGCCACCACAGGAGGAAGTTGCGCGCGGCATCCTGCTGGGGGAGGCGCCGCGGGCCGTCCCACGCGCTCACCTCGATGCCGCGGGGTCCCCACGACATCGCCCCGCGGCCCAGGCCCACATCCTCGGCGGGCACGGTGACGCGAAACCGCTGGCTCTGCCCGGCGGGCACCTCCGCCTCGACGTCGGTGAGGCCCAGGGAGCGGCCCGCCACCCACGCCTCGTCCAACCAGCGTTCCACCGCGGAGCGGCTGATGGGCGTGTGCTGCTGGAGGCGAACCTGCAGTTGGAGGCGGTCAATTGGGTTCGCGCTGTCGTTGTGCACCACCCCGGTGAGCACGAGGTCGTCGTTCGGCGCGAGCACCGCCGGGGCGAGATCGGTGAGCTCCACGCGCACCTGCCCCTCGGCAGCGTCGTCGTGGTCGACAGTGGCCGGCAGGCCCGCCGCCGTCACGGCGACAATCGCGAACAAGGCACAGAGCACGGCGAGGAACGCCCGCATGCCCGCCTTCCAGTGGGCCCGAGTCATTCGCGGCCGGCCAGCACGTCCCTCGCCGTCGCCACGACGCGCCGCTCGTTGGGGTAGGCCAGCCGGGAGGCGACGTCCCCGAGCGCGACCCAGGCGACGTCCTCCGCCTCTCGATCGGGGTCGTTCTCGATCGTCAGTTCCCCGCCCAGGGCCTCCAACAAGAAGTGGTGCACGACCTTGTGAACGCGGCGCTTGTCCCCGACGAACCAGTAGTCGATCGTCGCCAGGTGGCGCAGCACCCGGCCTTCGATGCCCGTTTCCTCCGCGATCTCGCGTTCAGCGGCCTCCTGCGCGGTCTCCTCGCCTTCGAGATGGCCCTTGGGCAGACACCACTCGAGGCGACCGGCGCGGTTGCGGCGGGCGATGACGGCGGTGTAGGCCACGCCGTCCTCGACGCGAACGACGATCCCGCCCGCCGACGTCTCATCCACCACCGGCAGCACGCGGCGCGCGACCGTGGTGAGC
>DATGSB010000355.1:0-6791 GCA_035303045.1 Actinomycetaceae bacterium
TGTAGCTGTGGTTCGCCGGGTTGCGTGCGGCCGCTACCGCGGCGTCGACGATGTGGGGGGGCGTCGGAAAGTCCGGCGCGCCGGCTCCGAAGCCGATGACGGGCCGACCCGCCGCGCGTAGTGCCTTGGCCTTCGCGTCTACTGCAAGGGTGGCGGACTCGGCGATAGCGCCGATCCGAGCGGAGATCCGAGCGTGGTCGCTGATCGTGTCATTCACACCGATCATGGTGTCATGGCTTCTGAGGTAGGTTGAACTGGAGAGCCGCGGGGTTGCGGGCGCGAGTGACGTGTGATGCACCACATGGGCGCCGGACTCGACCTCAGCGGCGATGGCGCGTACACTCGGTCGTCGGTGGTCACCGCCACCGCGACGTCTCGTTGCCTCGAGGCGAGCACGTGGGCGGTCAACAACCACATAGGGCAGTGGCGCAATTGGTAGCGCACCGGTCTCCAAAACCGGCGGTTGTGGGTTCGAGTCCCTCCTGCCCTGCAGCACCTCTCCGCGCTGTGCGGAGAAGATCCACACAGCAGTCGAACAGTGAGGAATGCGCGTGAGTGAGTCCGCTAGCACGACCGGCAAGCCGGACCGTGCCGGCCGGGGCTCCGGCAATGCCGGCTCCGGGCCGAAGCGCGGCATCTTCGCCCGCATGGCCCTGTTCGTCCGGCAGGTTATCGCTGAACTCAAGAAAGTCGTGCAGCCCAGCCGCACGGAGCTATGGACGTACTTCGTGGTGGTCCTGGTGTTCGTCCTGGCGATCATGGCCTACATCGGTCTCATCGATCTCGGGCTGGGCCAAGTCATCACGTGGGTGTTCGGCCGGTAGAATCCGCTTGGATCCGCGCGCCCGTACGACGAACAACGAATCAGGAAGATGGTGACCCGTGTCTGAGGAGACCAAGGAACCAATGGCATCCGGTCTCGCAAGCAGCGGGGATGAGACGACGCCCACCGACGAGACGACGGCTCACGAGGCTGCCGAGGTAGCCACCCCCGAGGCCGCCGAGACGCCCGCCGACAGCGACGCCGAGTCGCCGACCGCGAGCGACGCCGAGGCTCCGGCCCAGGCCGCGGATTCCGAGGAAGCGGAAGAGGAAGACCCGGAGGAAGAGTTCCGCCGCGAGCTGCGGATGCTTCCCGGTGACTGGTACGTCATCCACTCCTACGCGGGATACGAGCGCCGCGTGAAGGCCAACCTCGAGAACCGCATCACGAGCCTCAACATGGAGGACTACATCTTCCAGGTCGAGGTTCCGATGGAAGAGGTCGTGGAGATCAAGAACGCGCAGCGCAAGCTCGTGACGCGCGTGCGGATCCCCGGCTACGTCATGGTGCGAATGGACCTCACCGATGAGTCTTGGGGCGCGGTTCGCCACACTCCCGGCGTCACCGGTTTCGTGGGCCAGACCCACCAGCCATTCCCGCTGACGGAGGACGAGGTGTTCTCCATGCTCGCCCCGACGCTGGCGAAGAAGGAGACGGCCAAGGCCGAGGCGGCGCCCGGCGAGCCGGCACCGGCCATCGAGGTGGACTTCGCTGTCGGGGAGTCGGTCACGGTCACCGACGGCCCCTTCGAGACGCTGCCGGCGACCATCGCGGAGATCAACGCGGAGTCGCAGAAGCTGCAGGTGCTGGTCTCGATCTTCGGCCGCGAAACTCCGGTCGAACTGTCCTTCTCTCAGGTCGCCAAGCTCTGAGAGGACTCGCAGGGGTGCAGTTCCCCCGCGAGCAGCCGGCGGGTCAGCCCACCGGTGCACGACGGCGTTGGCGGTCACCAACGCCCATCCATTTCAGTAACGAGGACGAAGAATGCCCCCCAAGAAGAAGGTTGCAGGCCTGATCAAGCTCCAGATCCAGGCCGGCGCCGCGACCCCTGCGCCGCCCATTGGCCCCGCGCTCGGTCAGCACGGCGTCAACATCATGGAGTTCTGCAAGGCGTACAACGCCGCCACCGAGTCGCAGCGCGGCAACGTGGTCCCCGTGGAAATCACGGTGTACGAAGACCGTTCCTTCACCTTCATCACGAAGACGCCGCCCGCGTCCGAGCTGATCAAGAAGGCCGCCGGCGTCGCGAAGGGCTCGGGAACCCCCCACACCGACAAGGTGGCGACCCTGACGTCGGAGCAGGTGCGAGAGATCGCCCAGACGAAGATGCCCGACCTCAACGCCAATGACGTCGAGTCCGCAGCGAAGATCGTTGCCGGCACGGCCCGCTCGATGGGGATCACCGTCAAGGATTGAGCCGGCTGGCTCGACCGGAACGTCCGTTTCGTTCACGTATGACCGTGGCAGGGTCCGGCGCGGACCCGCAGACCACAACTGCTCAGAGAACTTTCAAGGAGAAGCAGCATGACCACGCGCAGTAAGCACTACCGCAAGGCGGCCGAGCGCATCGACCGCAGCCACCTTCACGCTCCGCTCGAGGCAGTGCGCCTCGCGAAGGAGTCGGCGACGACGAAGTTCGATTCCACCGTCGAGGTCGTTTTTCGACTCGGCGTCGACCCCCGCCAGGCCGACCAGATGGTGCGGGGCACCGTCAACCTCCCGCACGGCACCGGTAAGACGAGCCGGGTCATCGTCTTCGCGGTGGGCGACCGCGCCCAGCAGGCGATCGACGCCGGCGCAGACGAGGTTGGGGGCGACGAGCTCATCGAGCGCGTCGCGGGCGGCTGGACCGACTTCGACGCCGCCGTTGCGACCCCGGATCTCATGGGTAAGGTCGGCCGCCTCGGCCGGGTGCTTGGCCCCCGCGGCCTCATGCCCAACCCGCGCACCGGAACGGTCACCATGGACGTGGCCAAGGCCGTAAGCGAGATCAAGGGCGGCCGTATCGACTTCCGCGTCGACAAGCACGGCAACCTCCACTTCATCATCGGGCGCGCATCGTTCAGCGAGCAGCAGCTCGTGGAGAACTACGGCGCCGCACTTGAGGAGGTGCTGCGGCTCAAGCCGTCCTCGTCGAAGGGCCGCTACATCAAGAAGGCGACGATGGCGACGACGATGGGCCCGGGCATCCCGCTCGACGCCTCACGCACGCGCGACCTCATGAGCGAGGACGTCCTCGTCTGAGGCACCGTCACTCGTGAGGCACCGCCACTCGGCTGAGCCATCACCGATTCACCTCGCGACATCACCCGCTGCACAAAGCGGGTGATGTCGCTTTTTACCGCCGACACCCGCGTCGTCGGGCCTCACGTTCCCCGGAGTGGACGGAACTGGAAGACTCGAGCGATCCCTGCCCGGCGGACCCCCATGCCCGAAGGGGCCCCACGCCCGACGGATTCGCATGCCCGACGGACCCCCACGCCCGACGGATTCCTGTGAGTCAACCGCGCCAAACCCGCCCCGCCCTCGGCTGGCTCCTGGGAGTCCGTCGAAAAGGGGGTCTGGAACCCATGAGTTACGACGGACTCCCAGGAGTGAGCGCTCCGACCCGTCTGGGTCCCATGAGCTAGTGCCGTAAGTCGCCTCCGAACCGTCTGGATCCCAGGAGCTAGCGCCGTGGGGCGCCCCGAACCCTCTGGGTCCCATGAGCTAGCGCCGTGGGCCGCCTTCGAACCGTCTGGATCCCATGAGTTAGGGGGCCTACTCGCCCCGGTTTGGGTGGCTGTGGGGAAGCGCACACCTTCACGCTTGGGAATCGGGCCCGCGCGGGTTAAGGTGATCGTTGCCCAAGACCGCCGGTTGCTCATCGCCATGGTGAGCCGAAGTCCGCGAAAGCGAAGCCAGCGCAGGTAAGCCAACGGCCACGTGCTTAGTGCATGAGCCCCGCGTCTTCCTGCGCGGGGCTTGTTTCGTTTCCGCATGCTTCTTCCGGCGGCACTATCGGAAGGAGGGCCATGGCGAGGCCTGACAAGGTGGCAGCGGTCGCCGATATCGCGGAGAAGCTCCGCGACTCATCGGCCGTTGTGCTCACCGAGTACCGCGGGCTCAGCGTCGAACAGCTCAAGGAGCTGCGACGCTCGCTCGGCACCAGCGCCAGCTACTCCGTCGTGAAGAACTCCCTGGCCCAGATCGCGGCCAAGGACGCAGGCTTCGACTCCCTCGTCGAGCAGTTCGAGGGGCCGACCGCCATCGCCTTCGTTTCCGGGGAACCGGCCGAAGCAGCGAAGGCCCTGCGCACGTTCTCCAAGGAGAATGACCAGCTCGTCATCAAGGGTGGCCTCATGGAGGGGCGCCCGCTCTCGGCAGAAGAGGTGGGCACACTCGCCGACCTCGAGAGCCGCGAGGTGCTGCTGGCCAAGGCTGCTGGCGCAATGAAGGCAGCGATGTTCCAGGCTGCGTACATGTTCACCGCTCCGGCCACTCAGGCGGCGCGGACGATCGAGGCCCTGCGCGAGAAGCAGGCCGCCGAGGCCTGAGCGCCCCGGCACCCCATCACCCCACTGCTGCTCGCGTAGCAGGACAACCAGGAAGGAACGCCCACCATGGCGAAGCTCAGCACCGAAGAGCTCATCGAGGCTTTCAAGGAGCTCACGCTCATCGAACTCTCCGAGTTCGTCAAGCAGTTTGAAGAGGTCTTCGAGGTCACCGCAGCGGCCCCAGTAGCCGTTGCTGCCGGCCCCGCCGCCGCTGGCGGCGACGCCGGTGGCGAGGCCGCCGCCGAGAAGAGCGAATTCGACGTCTTCCTCGCCGAGATCGGCGACAAGAAGATCCAGGTCATCAAGGAGGTCCGCGCGCTCACCAGCCTCGGCCTCAAGGAGGCCAAGGACCTCGTCGACTCCGCGCCGAAGGCCGTGCTCGAAGGCGTGGACGAGGAAACCGCGAACAAGGCGAAGGAAGCCCTCGAGGGCGCCGGCGCCACGATCGAGCTCAAGTGACGTCTTAACGACATCACCACCAAACGGCCCGAAACCCGCGTGGTTTCGGGCCGTTTGCCGTTTCGACACCTATGCTGGTTCGGGCGTTGCAGCGGTGCACGCGGGAAGGGAAACGAGAACGTGGCGATGCAGGTGCAGCTGGCGGCAGAGGTGAGCCATGCGCTCCCCGAGGAGTCCTGGAGCGTGACGGAGACGGTCGAAGCGGTCCGAAGCGGGCGGCGGAGCCCGGCTGCGGAGCTCCACCGCAGTCTGGCCCGCATCGAGGCGGCTGACGAGGACGTCCGCGCCTGGCACTGGCTCTTCGCGGCGGAAGCTCAGGACCGCGCGCGCGACATGACCAACGTGCAGCGCCCCGATACCCTCGGCGCACTCGCGGGGGTGCCCGTGGGCCTCAAGGCGACGATCGATGTCGCGGGACATCCGACCTACCGGTGGAACGGCCCGGGCGGCCACCCCGTGGCCGCCCGCGACGCATGGATCGCCAAGCGCCTGCGCGACCTGGATGCGCAGCTGGTGGGCAAGACGACGTCGTCCGGTTTCGTGCGCTCCTTCATCCCCGGCACTCGCAACCCCCACAATCTCGCGCATACCCCCGGCGGGTCATCCAACGGCTCGGCCGCCGCGGTGGCCGCGGGCATGGTGCCCCTCGCCGTGGGCACCCACACCGCCGGCTCCGTCACGGGGCCGGCGGCCTACTGTGGAGTCGCCGGCTATGTCGCCCCCGCCGGCGACTGGCCGATGTCAGGGGTCGTGCGCCCCTGCCCGACCCTCGACTCCCTCGGCCTGTTTGCCACCGGCGTGGGCGATCTTGCCCACGCGGAAGCCGCGATCCTCGGTCGGCCTGCGCCTGTTGCCGAGCCCCGCGACTGGCGAGCCAACCCACCCCGCATGGCCCGGTGGATCGACTACGACTGGGGCGAGGTCGCCGACGATGTCCGCGAGGCCTTCGAGGCGGCCACGGCGGACCTGGCCGGCCGCGGCGCGCAAGTCACCGACTTCTCCCTCGGGGAGCACGCGACTGGGCTGAAGAACGCGCTCGAGGTCGTCATGGGCTACGAGGGGCCCCGCGAGCTCGCCGCGGACGTCGCCGAGGCGCAACTCGACCCGGCCCAGCTGTGCGGCTACCTGCGCCCCGAAGCCGAGTCGAGCTGGCACGAATACCGTGCGGCGCTGGCGACGATGGCAGGGCGCTACGACTGGGTGCAGCAGATGTTCCGCGATCACGACGTCATCGTCGCTCCTGCGATCGCTCGCCGGGCGCCGGCGGGGGAGCGCAACATCGACTACCCGGTGCTCAGCGTCCCGTGGCAGGCCCTGGGGCTCCCCGTGGTGACCTTCCCCATCGGCGCCCGGGAAGCCGGCGAATTGCCCATCGGTATCCAGCTCATCGGCTCGGCGCAGGCAGTGCCCGCGCTGTTCGCGCTGGCCCGGGAGGCGGAGGCCATCCTGCGGGACTGAACCAAGGGCGCCTGCACCGGCCAACCCACCGGTGCACCGGGGTTTTCGCGGGCGGCCCCGGATGAAGTATGGTGATGCCCGCAGGTGACGGCGCTCACCTGCACGCACATTGGGGTGCGCTGGACCGAGCCTGTGCGCTCGTGTATGCTATCGCTTTGCGCTGAGTTGTGTCTGCCTGTCCTCCCACCGTCGTCTCTCGCCGTTGTCACGCGAGTCCGTCGATGGTTCGGGGCGAGCAGGCCCTCCCAGCGCAGTGTGCACACAATTCGCAGGGAAGGATCCCCTTTGGCTGCCTCGCGCACCTCATCTTCTGTTCCTACCGCTGAAGAGATCGCGGCTCGTACCGCGTCCCGTCGAGTCTCGTTCGCCAAGATCCAGGAGCCGCTCCAGGCTCCTGACCTCCTCGGTTTACAGGTCGAAAGCTTCGACTGGCTGCTGGGCACCTCCGCCTGGCGCGAGCGCGTCGAAGCGGCGATCGCGAACGGCGACTCCATCGTCCCGCAAGCCTCGGGCCT
>DATGSB010000356.1:0-4134 GCA_035303045.1 Actinomycetaceae bacterium
CACGATGTCGTCATTGGGCACGACGAGATCGCCGCGAACCCCGGCGACGCCGAGGATGCGGGAGTAGGTGGTGGGTTCAGCGACCTGCAGTGTGGGGCGGCTCATTTACTTCTTCCGTGCTGCTCGATCAGCCGGCGTGCGGCGTCGATATCTTCGGGTGACTTGAGGGCCACAACGTCGACGCCGGGAAGCGTCCGCCGGGCCAGCCCGGTCAGGACACCACCGGGGGCAAGTTCGATGGCTGCCGTGACGCCCTGGTCGAGCATCTGGGCGCAGCAGGCGTCCCATCGTACGGGTCGCGCGATCTGATTGACCAGGCTCACGAGAACGTCGCTTCCGGTGCCCACGGGGGCACCGTCGCTGTTGGACAGCAGGGTTCGGACCGGATCGGCGGGCACGATATGGGTGACGGCCTTCTCGAAGGTGTCGACCGCGCTGGCCATGTGCTCGGTGTGAAACGCGCCGGCCACTTGCAGGGGGACGACACGGGCCCGACGGGGTGGGTCGGCCGCCAGTGCGGCGAGCTCGTCCAGCGTACCCGCGGCGACGACCTGCCCGCCGCCATTGACGTTGGCAGGAGTGAGCCCGTGCTGCTCGAGGCTCGCCGCCACCTCTTCGGGGTCCCCGCCGACGACGGCGCTCATGCCCGTGGGCGCGGTTGCTGCGGCCTTCGCCATCGCCCGACCGCGCGCGGCTACCAGGCTCATGGCCTCGATGTCGGTGAGTACCCCGGCCACCACCGCGGCGGCGAGTTCGCCCACGGAGTGCCCGGCCGTGAGCTCGACGCCGGTGCGGTCGGTGCCGAACACCGCGCGCAGGCTCAGCAGGCTGGCGGCGACGATGAGGGGCTGGGCGTTGGCCGTGTCGCGGATCGTCTCGGCGTCCGCAGTCGTACCCAAGGCGGCGAGATCGACTCCGGCAGCCTCGCTATATGTCGACAGCGTCTCCGCGGCGCCGGGGAGCTCGAGCCACGGGCTGAGCATTCCGGGGGTCTGGGCGCCCTGGCCCGGGCACAATACGGCAAGCACTTACACACTCTCCCAATCTTTGCCAGGCAACTCGTGCCTACGAGTTGAACCAAGTCGATCACGCGCCATTGTGGGAAGGCCACAAACTCCATACGTCGAGCGGATGATGGCGAGACGCAGCTCACAAGCCAGCGTGATCGCCCGCCTCCGCCGCCAGCCGGCCGACCACCAGCGCAAGCTGCAGAACGAAACCCTCACGCGGCGTCGTCGCATCCCACCCCACAATTTGGGAGATGCGGCGCAATCGGTAGCGCACCGTGTTGGGGTGAACGTACAACGCTCGGGCGGCGCCCTCGAGGGAACGGCCCTGGCTGAGGTATTCCCCGAGCGTCTCGAGGAGCGGCCCCCCGGCTGCCTGAAGGGGCCGGTACAGCTCGCTCAGCAGCGTGTGGCGGGCGAGCGGGTCGCCGTTGAGGAGCCGCTCCGGGAGGAGCTCATCGGCTTCGACGAGCCGCGGCGCCTCCGACCACGCCGGGGCCGCCAGCAAACCGGCGAGTGCGGCCCGCGCCGAGCGGCTGGCATCCGACAGGGCGGCCACCTGGGGACCCATGACGACGATGCCCTCGCCCAGCTGCGGCAGCAGCGCTTCGGCCGCGTCGCGGAGCTTTTGCCCGCCGAGCACGACGACGAGGCGATCGCCCTGGATGCCCACGAGGGCGTCTTGAGCCACGCGGCGGCAGGCGCGGCGCAACTCCGCGGTGGATCGTTCACTGATCGGCCCCGGCGCCGTCCCGACGAGCACGGTCGTCGCGCCCGTGCCCGTCCAGCCCAGCGCGCTGGCGCGGGAACTCAGCGAATTGTCGAAGTCCCCGCGCACGAGGGAATCGACCACGAGGGCTTCGAGGCGCGCGTCCCATGCCCCGCGCGCCTCCGCGGCCCGGGCGTAGACCTCGGCGGCGGAAAACGCGACCTCGCGGGAGTAGCGCAGCACGGCCTCTCGCAGGTCGCGCTGCTGCCCCGCCGGAGCCAGTTGCACGGCGTTGTCTTCGACTACCTCGACGACGATGCGCACGAGCTGCAGCGTGTGTTGCAGCGAAATCGAGCGGGTGAGCTCCGGCGGGGCCGCGCGGAAGATGTCGGCGGCGTTATAGGTCGCCGCCGTCGGCTCCTCGTACCAGGCGATGAACGCGGCGATCCCGCTCTGGGCGACCATCCCGATCCACGAGCGATCCTCGGCGGCGAGCTCGCCGTACCAGGGCACGTCGTCCTCAAGGCGTCGCAGCGCGGCCGAGGTGAGCAGGTCGGTGCCGCCCCGCAGGCGGCGCACGACGTCGGAGCTGGCGCGTGCGCTCGGCGGGGATGCGGATGCCATAGCTCGCAGCCTAATGCCGCCCCTTGTGGGATGCCGACAATTCTCGGCCGCCAAGACGGCCCGGCATCGCCTAGGAGTCGCCTCCCGCGGATCCCGACGTGCCGGCCGTGGGATCGCTCAGCCGGTAGCGCTCGGCGGCTTCCCGCGGAGCGTCGGCCTCGACCTCGCCGCGCGCGGCCAGGGCCTGCAGCGTGCGCACGACCATCGAGTGGGAGTCGATGAGGAAGTGGCGCCGTGCCGCGGGACGGGTGTCGGAGAAACCGAAGCCGTCGGCGCCGAGCGTGTGGTACTCACCCGGCACCCACGGACGGATGAGGTCGGGCACCATGTGGTCGTAGTCGCTCGTGGCGACGAACGGACCTTCGGCGTCCTCCAGCTTCGTCGTGATGTAGGCCTGCGGGTGTTCTCCCGCCGGGTCGAGCAGCCTGGCGCGCTCGTGCTGAAGCGCTTCGCGGCGCAGCTCGCCCCAGCTCGTCACCGACCACACCGCGGCACGTACGCCCCAGTCCTCGGCGAGGACGCGCCGGGCATCCAAGGCCCAGGGCACCCCGACTCCCGAGGCGAGCAGCTGGGCGCGCGGCCCATCGCCCTCGACCGGCGCGATGCGATGGATGCCGCGCACGATCCCCTCGACGTCGACGTCCTCCGGCTCTTCCGGCTGCAGCATCGGCTCGTTGTAGACCGTGAGGTAGTACATGACATCGGGGTCGCGGCCGTCGTCCTTGCCGTACATCCGCTGCAGCCCGTCACGGATGATGTGGCGAATCTCGTAGCCGTAGGCGGGGTCGTAGGGCACGATCGCGGCGTTCGTCTGCGCCAGCACCGGGGAGTGGCCGTCCATGTGCTGCAAGCCCTCACCCGCAAGCGTCGTCCGCCCGGCGGTCGCCCCAATGATGAAGCCGCGCGCGAGCTGGTCGCCTGCGGCCCAGAACTGGTCACCGGTGCGCTGGAACCCGAACATCGAGTAGAAGATGTAGACCGGGATGAGGGGCTCGTCGAGGGTCGCATAAGCGGTGCCGACGCATTGCAACGCCGCAGCCGAACCGGCCTCGTTGATGCCGGTGTGCATGATCTGGCCGGTCTCGGATTCCTTGTAGCTCAGCATGAGCTCGTGGTCGACGGCGGTGTAGTTCTGGCCGAGGGTGTTGAAGATCTTCGCGGTGGGGAAGATGGAGTCCAGCCCGAAGGTGCGCGCTTCATCCGGGATGATCGGCACGATCCGGTGGCCCATCTCCTTGTCCTTCATCAACTCCCGCAGGAGCCGAACGAAGGCCATGGTGGAGGCCACTTCCTGCTTGCCCGATCCGCGCTTGAGTACCTCGAAGGCCGCCGGGTCCGGCTCCGGCAGCGTTCCCGGGTGCTCCCGACGTTCGGGCAGGAACCCGCCCAGTGCCCGGCGCCGTTCGAGCATGTACTGCAGCGTCGGGTCGTCGTCCGACGGCCGGTAGTACGGCGCGTTGGTCGGGTCGTCGAGCTCCTCGTCGGACACCGGGATGCGCAGGGAGTCGCGCAGCGCCTTGAGGTCATCGGTGCGCATCGTCTTCATCTGGTGGGTCGACATCCGCCCGGCGAAGCTGGGGCCCAGGCCGTATCCCTTGACGGTCATGGCCAGGACGACGGTGGGTTGGCCCTGGTGCTCCATGGCCGCCTTGTAGGCGGCGTAGATCTTTCGGTAGTCGTGGCCGCCGCGCTTGAGTGCCCAGATCTCGTCGTCGCTCATGTTCTTGACGAGTTCCTTGGTGCGCGGGTCGCGCCCGAAGAAGTGCTCGCGAACGTAGGCGCCGTCGTTGGCCT
>DATGSB010000357.1:0-2326 GCA_035303045.1 Actinomycetaceae bacterium
GCCCCGGCGGCGGGGGCCCCGCCCAGGGAGTCGACGAGTTCCGCGCGCACGCGCGCGGTGACCGGGTCCTCGCCGATGATGGCGCGCACATCCACGAGCACGGGCAGGGGGCCACGGCCCGCGGCCAACGCGGCCGCGCGCACCGCGTAGCGCAGTTCGCGGGCCCACGCGACGTCGTATTCTCGGATGCGCACGATGTCGGCGATCTCCCCGGCCAGCGCGACGTGGGCCGCGGTGGCGACCGGAATGACGATCTGTGGCGCCTGCTCGCCACGCGCGTGGCGCACCGCGGCCGCCAGGCGTCGGGCGTCTGCCAGCGATTCGCCCACATCGATCTGCAGGCGGGCGGGGCCGCCGTGCTGGCGGCTGAACCGTGCGAGTTCGGCGACGACCGCGCTCGGGCTCGCATCGGCGGACACGCTGGGGACAACCTGTGCGGGTCCCGCTGAACTGATCCGGCGGGCCGCGGTTAACGCGTCGAAGCCGCCTCCGGACGGGGCCCCTCCTCGCCGCGGGTTGTCCGGCAGCAGCCGAAAGTCGGGGCCGAGGGCGGTGAACGAGAGGCCGGCGCGGTCAACGCTGCGGGCGGCGCCGGCGAGCCGGAGCAGGTCGGCGGGCGCCGCCGGCAGCTCGGGGACTACCTCGTGGGCAGGGGCGCCAAGCGCGGAGAGGTCGACGCCGATGTCGATGTGGGTGGTCGTGGGCTGGGAACGCGTGGGCAGGTAGGACACGGTCATGGCAGGGCTGATCCTTCGAAGTGATGCGAAGCAGGCAAGGACCGACGGGCGAATCCAGGGCGCAGGTGTGTCACGCACCGCGGCCTGGTGCTCTCATCGGGGTGACGCGTCAGGGCTGATTGCGCTGGGGCGTCGCGAAGTGGTCTTAGACCGTCATACAACGACACATCGCACACATCGCCATGGCGTGAGCTGCCGCGCGGGGAAGCTGCCAGGACTGCGTGAGAGTGTGCATCGTTGTGTTGTCTTCCTTGTGCTCAGCACCCGAGGGGTGCGCTGCTTTGCCCGGGCGGTTGCCAGGGCCAGGTCATTCCCGGGGCACCCGCCGCACGTGCGGGTTGTCGACCAGCTAGCCGGGCCTTTGCGCGGAAGCGCGCTGGTGCTCTGGACCTACCGTGCACAGTACGGTCGGGCGCCGACCGATGTCAACGACACGCCTCAGGCGGGCACGATGTTGACGAGCTTGGGCGCGCGCACGATCACCCGGCGCACATCGCGCCCGGCCAGTGCCCGCTGGGTGGCATCGCTCGCCAACGCCAGTCGCTCCAGCTCGTCCTCGGCGATGTCCGGGGCGACCTCGAGGCGGTCGCGAAGCTTGCCCGCCACCTGCACGATGCAGGTGACCGACTCTGCGACGAGCAATTTTTCGTCCGCCACCGGGAACGGCTCGTAGGTGAGGCTCCCGTCGTGGCCGAGTCGGCGCCACAACTCCTCCGCGATGTGGGGGGCCACGGGTGCAGTCATGAGCACGAGCGGCTCCACCGCATCGCGCGGGGCGATGCCGCGAGAGGTGAGGTGGTTGTTGAGGACGATGAGTCGGGCGATGGCCGTGTTGATCCGCATCGCCGACATCTCGGTCGTGACGTCGGCGATCGTGCGCGCGACGAGCCTCGCCGTCTCCTCGTCGGCGGGCTCATCGCTCACCAGCAGCTCACCGGTGTGCTCGTCGACGACATTGCGCCACAGGCGCTGCAGGAAGCGCTGCGAGCCGACGACGGCGCGCGTCTCCCAGGGGCGGGAGACGTCGAGGGGCCCCATGCTCATCTCGTACACACGGAACGTGTCGGCGCCGTAGGCCTCGTACATCTCATCGGGTGTGACGACGTTGCGCAGCGACTTGCCCATCTTGCCGTACTCGCGGAAAACCTCCTGGCCCTGCCAGCGGAATGCCGGCTCCCCGCCGTCGGCCGCGACCTCCTCCACCTCGTCGGCGGGAACGTACTGCCCGCGTGCGTCGACGAAGGCATAGGCCTGGATGTAGCCCTGGTTGAACAGCTTGTGGAAGGGCTCTGCGCTCGACACGTGGCCGAGGTCGTAGAGCACCTTGTGCCAGAACCGGGCGTAGAGGAGGTGAAGGACGGCGTGCTCGACGCCCCCGACGTAGAGGTCGGCGCCGCCGAGGGGGGTCGCCTCGTTGGGGCCCATCCAGTACTGCTCGTTGGTGGGGTCGACGAAGCGCTCGTCGTTGGTGGGGTCCAGGTAGCGCAGTTCGTACCAGCAGGACCCGGCCCAGTTGGGCATCGTGTTGGTGTCGCGGCGGTACTTCTTCGGGCCGTCCCCCAGGTCGAGCTCGACGTCGACCCACTCGG
>DATGSB010000358.1:0-2259 GCA_035303045.1 Actinomycetaceae bacterium
TGGCGAGCAGGAACAAGGGGACGCGCCGGACGTTGGCAATGGCGGCCCTCGTGGGGATCGTCCTCTCGGCCTGCGGCGCCCAACCGGGCGCGGCGGCCGTCATCGACGACCGCACCGTGAGCGAGAACTACCTCGCGGACGCCGTCACCGACTACCGCGAACTCCTCGGCCAGCCGATCGCGCCCAAGGACATGCTCGCCACCCTCATCATTGTCCCCACCCTCGTCGAGACCGGCGCCGACCACGGCATCGGCGTCTCGCGCTCCGAGGCGAGTCAGCTGCTGGAAATGCAGGCCGAGATGAGCGGGCAGGAGATCCCGGCGGAGGGGTACAGCGAGGGCCTCATCGACATCGCCCAGATGCAGCTCGTCAACAGCCAGATCAGCCAATCGCCCCAGGCGGGGGCGATCCTGGACGATTTCTGGCAGACGATCGAGAACTCCGACATCGAGGTCAACCCTCGCTACGGCAGCTTCGAATTCGACGACGTCGCCGGTCCCCAGATCGCAGCCCCGAGCCTGCCGTGGCTGACCGAACCGGCCACCCCGCCCCTGGGGTAGTGAGCACCGACCCGCTGCGCCGGCTCGTGACACTCATGGCGCAGCTGCGCGCCGAGTGCTCGTGGACCGCCGAACAGGACCACGCCTCGTTGGCGCCGTATGCCATCGAGGAGGCCTACGAGCTGGCCGAGGCCGCCGAGAGCGGTGACCGCGAGGCGCTGCGCGACGAATTGGGCGACCTGCTGCTGCAGGTGGTGTTCCACTCCGCCGTCGCCGCCGAACACGAAGCCGAGCCCTTCGACATCGACGACGTCGCGCTAGCGCTCACCCGCAAGTTGGTGCGCCGCCACCCCCACGTGTTCAGCCCCGACGTCGACGAGGAGGGGCAGCCGGTGGAGCTATCGCCGGAGGACATCGAGCGCGCCTGGCAGCGGATCAAGGAGTCCGAAGCCCCGCCGACGCCCGCGGCGCCCGATCCGTTTGCCGACATCCCGGCCGCGGCCCCAGCTCTCAGTCGCGCCCAGAAGGTCGCCAGGCGGCTGCGGCGACGCGGCGACGCGCCCGAGGAGCTGCTGCGGGGGCCCGAGGGGCTCGGCCGCGACCTCATGGCACTCGTCCTACGCGCGGAGGCGGGCGGCCTCGACGTCGAGGCCGAACTGCGCGGCTACCTTCGCGAGCTCGGCGGGCGGTGACCGCCCAGCCGGTGGCGCTTCGCGCCCGGCCGCACTCGGGCGCAGTATCGTGGGCTGCGGTGCCGACAACCGGTGCTACGACTGGAGACGAGGAGACCCCGTGTCGACGATTGAGGCCGTAGGAGCACGCGAGATCTTGGACTCGCGAGGTAACCCCACCGTCGAGGTCGAGGTGGCGCTCGACGATGGCACGATCGCCCGTGCAGCCGTGCCTTCCGGTGCCTCCACCGGCGCGTTCGAGGCTGTGGAACGGCGCGACGGTGACGCAAAGCGTTACGAAGGCAAGGGGGTCGAGGCGGCCGTGGAGGCCGTCGTCGACTCCATCGCGCCGGAGATCCTGGGCATCGACGCCACGGAGCAGCGCCTCATCGACCACCTCCTCATCGAACTCGACGGCACGCCGAACAAGAGTGCGCTGGGCGCCAACGCCACCCTGGGCGTCTCCCTGGCCGTGGCCCGCGCCGCGGCCGAAGCCGCCGGCCTTTCCGTCTTCCGCTACCTCGGCGGGCCCAACGCCCACGTGCTGCCCGTGCCGATGCTCAACATCCTCAACGGGGGCTCGCACGCGGACTCCAACGTCGACATCCAGGAGTTCATGGTCGCCCCCATCGGCGCCGCGAGCTTCAAGGAGGCCCTGCGCTGGGGGGCCGAGGTGACCCACTCCCTCAAGCGGGTGCTGCAGGAACGCAAGCTTTCCACCGGGCTGGGCGATGAGGGCGGCTTCGCGCCGAACCTCGACAGCAACCGCGCCGCGCTCGACCTCATCATGGAAGCCATCGAGCGCGCGGGGTACACCCCCGGCAGCGACGTCGCGCTCGCGCTCGATGTTGCGGCAACCGAATTCTTTGCCGATGGCAGCTACGCCTTCGAGGGGGGCACGGCCACCCCGGCCGACATGATCAGCTACTACGCCACCCTCGTCAGCGACTACCCACTGGTATCCATCGAGGACCCGCTGTCGGAGAACGAGTGGGATTCCTGGGTCGAGCTCGTCGCCCAGGTCGGGGACCGGGTGCAGATCGTCGGCGACGACCTTTTCGTGACGAACCCGGATCGGCTGCGCCAAG
>DATGSB010000359.1:0-2478 GCA_035303045.1 Actinomycetaceae bacterium
CGCAGCGCAATCCGGCGACATCGCGGGCCTGCGCATCGGCGTGATCAACGAGCTGAGGTCCGACGCCTACGACTCCGGGGTCAAGCGGAGCTTCGAGGCCGCGTTGGAACTGCTGCGGGGCGCCGGCGCCGAGATCGTCGAGATCTCCTGCCCCAACTTCACCTACGCGCTCGCGGCCTACTACCTCATTCTCCCCGCGGAGGCCTCGTCCAACCTCGCGAAGTTCGACGGCGTGGGCTTCGGCCTGCGCGTCGAGCCCACCGAGGGACCGGTGACGGCGGATCGGGTCACCGCGGCCACGAGGGGCGCTGGCTTCGGCTCCGAGGTCAAGCGCCGCATCATCCTGGGCACCTATGCGCTGAGTGCCGGCAGCTATGACGCCTATTACGGCAACGCCATGCGCGCCCGCACCCTCGTCCAGCAGGACTTCGCCAACGCCTTCGAACAGGTCGACGTCCTCGTGTCGCCCACGACGCCCACGACGGCGTTCGGGCTGGGGGAGCGGGTCGCCGACCCGATGTCGATGTACATCACCGATATCGCCACGGTTCCCGCCAACCTCGCGGGTATTCCTGCGATGTCGCTGCCCAGCGGCCTGAGTGACGGCTTGCCCGTCGGGTTGCAGATCCTTGCGCCGCAGCGTGAGGATGCCCGGCTCTACCGGGTGGGTGGCGCACTCGAACGGGCCCTCGATGAGCAACGCGGGCACCCGCTGCTCGCCGAGGCGCCCGCACTGCTGGTGGGTACGGAGGACAAGCGATGACAACAGCGACGGACGAGCTCCTGGACTTCGACGAGGCGATCTCCCGCTTCGACCCGGTCATCGGGATCGAGGTGCACATCGAGTTGAGCACGAAGTCGAAGATGTTCGACGACGCCCCCAACTCCTTCGGCGATCGAGCCAACTCGCGCACGACGCCCACCTCGCTCGGGCTGCCGGGAACGCTGCCCGTGCTCAACCGCACGGCCGTCGAGTACGCGATCCGCATCGGACTCGCGCTGGGATGCAGCATCGCCGAGAGCAGTCGATTCGCACGCAAGAACTACTTCTACCCGGACATCCCCAAGAACTTTCAGATCTCGCAGTTCGATGAACCGATCGCCTTTGACGGCGAACTGCCGGTTGAGCTGGACGACGGCAGCACCGTCGCCGTCGCTATCGAACGCGCGCACATGGAAGAAGACGCCGGCAAGAACACCCACGTCGGCGGGACTGCCGGTCGCATCCACGGCGCCGCGCACTCGCTCGTCGATTACAACCGCGCCGGGGTGCCCCTCATCGAGATCGTTACGCGCCCCATTTACGGCACCGGCGCCCGAGCGCCCGAGGTAGCCCGCGCCTACGTGCACACGCTGCGCGACATCTTCCGCGCGCTGGGCGTGTCCGAGGCGCGGATGGAACAGGGCAACATGCGCGCCGACATCAATGTGTCGCTGCGTGAGGGGCCGGATGCACCGTTGGGCACCCGCACCGAAACCAAGAACGTCAACAGCTTCCGCTCGATCGAACGCGCCGTGCGCTATGAGGTCAGCCGCCAGGCCGCCATTCTCGTGGCCGGCGGGACGGTCACGCAGGAGACGCGGCACTGGCACGAAGACTCAGGCACGACATCGGCGGGCCGGCCGAAGTCCGATGCGGAGGACTACCGCTACTTCCCCGAGCCGGATCTTCTTCCCGTGCAGCCCAGCCGCGAATGGATCGAGGAGATCCGGGCGAGCTTGCCTGAACTCCCGGCCGTGCGGCGCCGCCGCCTCCAAGAGGCCTGGGGCTACACCGACGTGGAGATGCGCGACGTCGTCAACGCGAACGCGCTGGACGTTGTCGAGGCGACCATCGCGGCGGGCAGCTCCCCGGCGGACGCCCGCAAGTGGTGGCTCGGTGAACTCGCCCGAGTGGCGGCGGAACGCGACATGGCGCTCGCCGAGCTTCCGGTGACACCCGAGCACATCACCGAACTCAGCGCACTCATCGATTCCGGCCGGATCACGGACAAGATTGCTCGCGAAGTGCTCGCCGGCGTCTTGGCTGGCGAGGGGTCGCCGGGGGAGGTCGTCAGCGCCCGCGGCCTCGAGGTCGTTTCGGATGACACCGAGCTGCTCGCGCTCATCGACGAGGCGCTTGCCGCCCAGCCTGATGTCGCCGACAAGATCCGGGGCGGGCGCGTGCAGGCCGCCGGCGCGATCGTCGGAGCGGTCATGAAGGCGACGGGTGGTCAGGCCGACGCGGCACGGGTGCGGGAGCTCATCATGGAGCGGGTGTCCTAAAGCGGACGCCCGGTCGGGCGCCTGGGCCTCCCGCCCGCAACCCGCCAGTGCAGCGTCGCCCCTTGCACTGCTGTAGCGACGGCCGCTGCTCGACTACGGGCTGAACTCTTGGGTGCCGCCAACTGCTGAGTCGGCGCCGTCTAGGCACCTGCACAGGCCGTCAGGCCGTTCTGGCGACTCGTCAGGCGGTATCGACGACAGCAGTTTCGGCGA
>DATGSB010000360.1:0-5217 GCA_035303045.1 Actinomycetaceae bacterium
GGTGGCGAAGGTGCTGATGACGAACAGGATCATCATGACCGTCACGATCCACTCGCCCATGTAGGCGGCGGCCGCGCCGATGACGAAGTTGCCGAGATCCTCCAGCGCGATGTCACCGGAGTCCTGCACGCCCCACGCCAGTGCCACCGACCAGGAGGTGATGATGTAGAACAGCGCGATGACGACGACCGAGACGATCGCGGCGCGCGGGATCGTCTTGCGCGGCTCGCGCGCCTCCTCGGAGTAGATCGCGGTGGCCTCGAAGCCGATGAACAGCAGCAGGGCGAACATCAGGCCGAAGGCGGGGGTGCGCGCGGTGAATTCCGAGATGGTGAACGACTGGAAGTTGATGCCCTCGGCGCCGCCCTGGGCGAGGATCGAGACGTTCATCGCCATGATGACGGCGATCTCCAGCACGACGGCGACGCCGAGCACCTTCGCGCTCACGCCGATGTCGAAGTAACCAAGGGTTCCCATGACGGCGATGCCGGCGAAGACCCACAGGATCCACGGCACCTCGACGTCGAAGGTCATCCGTAGGAACACGTTGCCGAAGAAGCCGAACACGCCCCACAGCGCGATCTGGAACACGTTGTAGGAGATAAAGGCGATATATCCGGCGGCGCGCGCCGCGCGTATTCCCAAGCCGTTGCCGATATAGACGTAAAAGCCGCCCGCATTCGAGATGTGGCGACTCATGGCAATGTAGCCGAAGGTGAAAATGATGAGCACCGCGCCGACGATGACGAAGGCCAACGGCGTGCCACCGCCCGTGCCGAGCCCGAAGGTGAGCGGCAACGCGGAGATCGCGCCACCGAGCGGGGCGATCGTGGCAATGATGAGAAAGACGATGCCCATTGTCCCTAAGGAATTGGGCCGTAACCGACTCTGGTCTTTGAGTTCGACAGCCATGGCGAAATAATGACAGCCGATACCCGGATCGACCAGAGCGAATTACTTAACGGCCAATCACGTCGTCTTATCGAATCCTCCGCTCCCGCGCCGCGCCAGAATCCGGACGCCGCCGTCTCAGCCTGTGCGACAGGAGTAGCGTCCCCGGCATCGCGCCACCTCAACTCAATGGGACGCCAACGTAGGGAACCCTGATGTCGCAGCCGGAACTCACCAGATCGCAACGCCTCGACCGCCTGCCCTTCACGCGGGCGCACGGCAGGCTCCTCACCGGCTCGGGGATCGGCTGGGCGCTGGACGCCATGGACGTCGGGCTCATCTCCTTCGTCATGGCCGCGCTGGCCACCCACTGGGGGTTGGGGAACACCGAGCTGTCGTGGCTCGCCTCGATCGGCTTCGTCGGCATGGCGATCGGCGCCAGCGTCGGCGGGCTGCTCGCCGACCGGATCGGGCGCCGTCAGGTGTTCGCGCTCACCCTGCTCGTCTACGGGCTGGCGACCGGCGCCTCCGCACTGGCCACGGGGCTCGTCGTGCTCATGGTGCTGCGCTTCGTCGTCGGGCTCGGGCTCGGCGCCGAGCTGCCGGTGGCCTCCACCCTCATGAGCGAGTACGCCCCCCGGCGCATCCGGGGGCGGGTCGTCGTCATCCTCGAGGCGTTCTGGGCGGTGGGTTGGCTCGCCGCGGCGCTCATCGGGTACTTCGTCGTGCCCGCCTCCGACAACGGCTGGCGGTGGGCGTTCCTCATCGGCATGGTGCCCGCCGCCTACGCGATCTTCGTGCGCTTCGGCCTGCCCGAGTCCGTGCGCTTCCTCGAACGCAAGGGCCGCGTCGCCGAGGCCGAGGCCGCCGTGCGGCAGTACGAAGAGGCCGCAGGCGTCGCCCCCGTGCCCTCACCCGCCCAGGAGCCCACGACGACGGCCCCCACGTGGCGCGATCTGTGGACGCCGCGGTTCCGCCGCCGCACCGCCGCGCTGTGGATGGCCTGGTTCGGGGTCAACTTCGCCTACTACGGCGCGTTCATCTGGCTGCCGTCGCTGCTCGTGGACCGCGGGTTCTCCCTCGTCCAGTCCTTCGAATACACCCTCATCATCACGCTGGCCCAGCTGCCCGGGTACGCCGTGGCCGCCTGGCTCATCGAGAAGTGGGGACGGCGCGCGACGCTCGCCTCCTTCCTGCTGGGCTCGGCGATCGCCGCGGTGCTCTTCGGGCAGGCGGGCACGGTCGCCGGGCTTATTGCGGCGGGGATGACGCTCTCGGCGTTCAACCTCGGCGCGTGGGGCGCGCTGTATGCCGTGAGCCCCGAGATCTACCCAACCGCGCTGCGCGGCACCGGCTCGGGCGCCGCGGCCGCCTTCGGCCGCCTCGCCTCGATCATCGCGCCGCTGACCGTTCCCTTCCTGCTGGAAGCGGGCGGGTCGCCCGCCGTGTTCGGCGTCTTCGCCATCGCCTTCCTCGTGGCCATGACGGCGGCGCTCTTCCTGCCCGAGTATCGCGGCGAGGCGCTCGAGGAGGAGTAGGGCGCGGCCGGTCCGCGGCGGGCGGTCAGCGCGGGCGCGGCGAGGGCGCGAGGAGCGTCTCGGCGAGCGGGACGGCGACAACCGACGCACGATGGAGTATGACCTCACACACATATCGCGTCACCGAAATCGTCGGCACCTCCACCACGGGCATGGACGACGCCATCCGCAACGGCCTCGAGCGGGCCGCCTCGACGCTGCGCAACCTCGACTGGTTCGAAGTCACTCAGGTGCGCGGCCACCTCGACGAGGGCAAGGTCCAGCACTTCCAGGTCGGCATGAAGATCGGGTTCCGGCTCGAAGAAGCCGACGAGGTCGGGGGTTAGCCCCAGGCGCTGGGGTCGTTGGTCGGCGGGTCGAGCCGGGGCCTAAGCCGGATGTTCGGCATCTCCGGGGCGGGGAGCCGCGCGACGCGGCCCTCGTAGCCCTCGACGTGCCCGAAGCGCTCCGAGCCGGCCTGCCACTCCTCGCGGTAGGCGACGATCTCCTCGTGCGTGCGGCCGACGAAGTTCCACCACATCATGATCGGCTCGTTGAACGGGGTGCCGCCCAGGACCATGATGCGCGCCGTGGAGCTGCGCGGGTTGGAGATGCGCAGTTCGCTCGCGCCGGCGGATCGGAAGCCCAGCTGAGTGGGTTCGAGTTCGACGTCGTTGAACAGCACGGGGCCCTCGTCCACGAGCACGCCGTGCTCGAACTCCGGATCGACCTCGAGGGTGAGCTCGGCGAAGGGCTCAACGAGGAGCTCGGCGCCCAGCAGGGGGCTGTAGGTCGCCACGGGCGAGGTGTACCCGGCGAGCGTGCCCAGCAGCACCCGCATCTCGGCGCCCTCGAGCGAAACGGCCTCGGGCACGTGGTGAACGAAGGACCGCTCGACGTGGCGGGACTCCTCGGGCAGCGCCGTCCACAGCTGCACGCCGTGCAGGGTGCGGCAGCTCTCGGTGGAGACCTCGGAGTGAGCCACCCCCGAGCCGCCGGTCATGATGTTGAGTTCGCCCGGGCGCACGAGTGCGTGCACCCCCGTGGTGTCGCGGTGCTCGATCTCCCCGGTGAACAGCCAGCTCACCGTCTGCAGGCCGGTGTGCGGGTGGGGTGGGACGTCCATGCCGCCGGTGAGCGACACGTCGTCCGGGCCGTAATGGTCGACGAAGCACCACGCACCGATCATCGACCTTGCCCGCTGCGGCAGCGTGCGCCGCACCCGCATGGCGCGCGGGCCCCCCAACGGCACGTCCCGGCTGGTGATGATCTGCACGGCACTCATGCATCAACTCTGGCACAGGCAAGATCGGGTGTAAGAGTTTCGCGGGTGCCGGACATGTGCTTGGTATGAGCGCAATTTCTTGGACACCCGGGCGGGCGAGGACGCGGCTGACATGATGGCAGGCGTGTCGACGGATCGGTCGGAAGACGAAGATGTCGCGGCCTTCGGGCGGATATTCGAAGCACTGTACGACGACATAGTCCGGTTCGTGCAACGACGGGCGCCCGCCGAATCCGTCGACGACATCGTGGCCGACACCTTCCTCGTCGCCTGGCGTCGGATCACCGATCTGCCACACGAACTCGATGAGGCACGCCCCTGGCTGTTCACCGTCGCTCGGCACACGCTCGCCAATAGCCACCGAGGTCGGCGGCGCTTCGCCAACCTCGCGCTGCGGATTGCTGCTCAGCCCGACCATCGCGGCGACGACACCGCGGGTATCGCGCTGCGCCTCGACGTAGCCGAGGCGTTTCGTCGGCTACGGCAAGCCGACCAGGAAGCACTCGCGCTCGTGGCCTGGGACGGCCTCAGGCCCGCGGAAGCCGCGCGGGTGCTCGGGGTATCCCCTTCGACTTTCGGCGCTCGACTCAGCAGGGCCCGCGCCCGGCTTCGCGCCCACCTGACAACCAACCCTCACCAAGGAGGCAGGCATGGCTGACAACGACCTCGACGACGATCTGCGCCTGCTGCGCTCCCTCGACCCCGCCGATCCACCGCGGCCGCAGGCCGGAAGTGAAACCGAGGCGCAGGCGTTGCTGCGGCGCATCCGGGAGACACCGCGCCACGGAGCCGGCGACGGCCATGCCCTCGCCGACCGCGGGAGTGGCAGTCCCTCCGCTGGCGACCACACCGGTCCTTCCTCGCCTCGGGGCCGCGGCTGGCGGCGCTGGGCGGTTGCGGCGACGGCCGCTGCCGCGGTGACAGCGGGCCTCATCGCCGTCAACTCCGTCGGCACCCCGCAGCCAGCCTTCGCTACCTGGACCGCCGTGCCGCAGCCGGTGCCGCAAGCCTCGCTCGAGGATGTCAGCGCGCAGTGCTCAAGTGACTACGCCCGGGAACGGTTCGGCCAAGAGGTGTTCATCGCCGAGGAGCGCGGGCGAGTGACGTTCATCGCGACGGTCTCGCAGTCCAACATGCGGCACTGCTTGGTCGTGGACGGCGAGTGGCGATTGAGCGGTGGCGGCACCACCCAGCACGGGATGGAGGAACTCGATGCCGACGGGGGCCGCGCGATATTAGGCAGCGGTAGCATCGCGCGGGACGGCGACCTCGCTGCGGAGAACACCAGCTACTCGGTGCTCTTGGGCGAGGTCGGCGACGACGTCGTCGGAGTGGATATCCACCCCGCGGCGGACCCCGAACACAACCGCTTCAACCATTCGCCGCTGCCCGAATCGGTGACCGCGACCGTGAGTAACAACCACTTCGGCGCCTGGTGGCCCGGAGCGACCAGCGACTGGCACCTCACGCTCCATCTCACCGACGGCAGCACCGTGGAGCGGTTACCCGCCTTCGAACACGACC
>DATGSB010000361.1:0-2187 GCA_035303045.1 Actinomycetaceae bacterium
TTCCGGGCAAGCCCAGGTGCACGACACCCAGCAGTCGCTTCTCCTCCCGGCTCCTGCGTGCCGCCTGCTCCAGCGCCGCGGCGTTGCCGCCGTGGCCGTTAACGATGAGCACGGCCGGCCAATCCCGCTGGGCGTGACGGCAGAACTCCACGACCAGCAGCGCCAGCGCGGCGGTGCCGATCGACAAGGTGCCGGGGAAATCGGCGTGCTCGCCGCTCGCTCCGACCGGGATCGCCGGCGCGAGCGCGGCTCCCGAGCGTCGGGCCACCGCGCGCTCGGCGATCGCGGTGGCGAGGAAGGTGTCGGTGTCGAGGGGCAGATGGGGACCGTGCTGCTCCGTGGCACCGAGCGGGAGGACGAGGACGCCCCGGTCGGCACCGGCCACGGCCGGCCACCGGGCGTCGCTCAGCCTCATGGGACCACACCCCTCACAGGGAAACGGCGCCCGCCAACACCTCGAAGCTGTCATAGATGTAGGGCTCGAGGGGGGAGTCGTCGTGGCTCAGCCACTCCTCGTAGGCGGCCATCGATGCCCCGAGGGCGAAGTGCCCGATCGTCCGCGGCAGAAGGGCTTCGGGCGCCAAGCCGAGGCGGTGGGCGACGAACCACTGAACCACCTCGCGCCACTGGGCGTAGCGCAGGGTCGAATGCGCGAGCAGTGCCGGCTCGCCGAGGATGAGTCGCATCCGCTGCCGGTGCCGGGCGGCCTCCTCGAGCGGGAAGGTGTTGAAGCGCACTACCGCCTCGCGCAGCGCCGTCATGATCGGAACATCTTCGGCCACATTGGTGAGCTCATGGCGGAAGTTCGCCAGCCCGGTGTCGAACTCTCCCCACACCGCGTCGGCCTTGGAGGTGAAGTAACGAAAGAACGTGCGCCGCGAGATCCCGGCAAGGCTGGCGATGTCGGACACGCTCGTCTTCTCGAACCCCTTCTCGGTGAAGAGGTCGAGGATGACGCGGTCGAGCTGACCGTGCGTTGTCGACGGCGGCCGACCGACCGCAAGCGTGTTGGACATCGTGACCACGACCTCGGCAGCCGCGCGTCAGACGCCCGGCGGCGGCGTCGGCGAGGGCAGGCGGTTTTCTTCCTCGTACACCGGCGAGTGGGTGAGGAAGGGGATCGCGGAGGCGCGTTCCTCGTTGATCGGTTCGATCGGGAAGGCGTCTTCGATCGTGCGGTGCCGCGCGACGACGCCCTCCTTGAACTCCGGGTGGGTGAGGATGAACATGTCACGCCGCAGCATCCCCTGCAGCACGCGCTCCCCGGCCTCTTCCGCCGACATGTACGGCGGCAGCTCGGTCGGGTTGATGCGCGAGGCCGGCGGCGGGGCGTATCCCGAGGGCCCGTACTTTTCCGGGCGGTTCGTGACGCCCGCGGCAATGTTGCTGTGGGTGGGCCCCGGGCAGTAGGCGCTCACGCTGATGTTTTCGTCGAGCAGCTCGATGTGTAGGGCCTCGGACAGCGCGTTCACGGCCGCCTTGGTCATCGAGTACAGGCCGGCCACGATCGGCATGAGCGCGGCCATCGAGGAGGTGTTGACGATGTACCCGCCCTCCCCGTGGCTGCGAATCTTGGGCAGAAAGGCCTGGATGCCGTTGCCGACGCCGCGGATGTTGACGTCGATGACCCAGTCCCAGTCGGCCGGGGTGGCCGCTGCCACGGGGCCGGTGAGCCCGATCCCGGCGTTGTTGACGAGGACGTCGAGTCGCCCGAAGCGCCTCTCGACCTCGTCGGCGGCTTCGTGCATCGCCTCGAGGTCCGTGACGTCCACGGCCATGGGATGGGCCTCGAGGCCCTCAGCGGCGAAGAGTTCGACGGTGTCGTCGAGGTGGCGCTGCGTGCGTCCGGTGACGACGACGGTCATCCCGGCGCGAGCGAAGGCCCGGGCGATGCCTCGGCCGATTCCGTTCGATCCACCGGTGACGACGGCAACTTTGCCCTGCAGGTCCGTCAACTCAGGCCTCCTTGGTCGCGCCGTCGGCCGAGTCGCGCAGGCCGAAGAGGCGCGCGGCGTTCTCCTTGAAGATCAACGGCTTGACTTCGTCCTTGATGTTGAGCTGCTCGAAATCCTTCATCCACCGTTCGGGAGTGATCACCGGGAAGTCGGAACCGAAGAGCACCTTGTGCTTGAGCAGCGAGTTGGCGTACTGCACGAGCTGCGGCGGGAAGTACTTGGGCGACCAACC
>DATGSB010000362.1:0-9378 GCA_035303045.1 Actinomycetaceae bacterium
CCGGCCCGCCGCCGTCCTCAACGCCGCACGCTCGAGCTCGGGACGCTATCCCAACCTCGGGCCCGAAATCCTTGTTGCGGGGGGAATCCCACTCATCGATGACCTCGGCAGCGGCATCATGGCCGTGCGCGAGGGCCGGCCGCTGCGCGTCGACGGCACTGCGGTGTATGAGGGTCAGACGCTGGTGGCAGAGGGCACGGAGCAGGACGTCGAGAAGGTCGCGGCGACCATGGAGGAGGCCCGGGAGGGCCTGTCGGTGCAGCTCGAGGCGTTCGCGGCCAACACCATGGACTACCTCAAGCAGGAGCGCGATCTCCTCCTCGACGGCGTCGGGGTCCCCGATGTGCGGACGAAGATCGAGGGGCGTCACGTGCTGCTCGTCGTGCGGGGCTACCACTACCGCGAGGATCTCGCGATGCTGCGTTCCTACGTGCGCGAATACCGCCCCGTGCTCATCGGTGTCGACGGCGGCGCCGACGCCATCCTCGAGGCGGGCCTGCCGATCGACATGATCGTGGGCGACATGGATTCGGTGTCCGACGCGGCGCTACGCAGCGGCGCCGAGATCGTCATCCACGCCTATCGCGACGGCCGCGCGCCCGGGGCCGCCCGGGTCGCCGACCTCGGCATCGACCACGTCGTCTTCCCCGCCACCGGAACGAGCGAGGACGTGGCGATGCTGCTCGCCGACGACAAGGGCGCCGAACTCATCGTCGCCGTCGGCACCCACGCCACGCTCATCGAGTTCCTCGACAAGGGACGCGCCGGCATGGCCTCCACCTTCCTCACCCGACTACGGGTGGGACCGAAACTTGTTGACGCCAAGGGCGTCTCGCGGCTCTACCGCACCCGCATCTCCACGCTGCAGATCTTGCTGCTGGCGCTGGCCGGCCTCATCGCCATCACGGTCGCGTTGGCGTCCACCGAGTTCGGTCAGACGCTGTGGCTGCTCATCCTTGCCCGTCTCGACGGCCTCATCGCCGGCGTTCAGGAGCTTCTCACCTTCACACCGCCGACCTCCTAGTCAGCCGAAAGAGCCATGATCGATTTTCGCTACCACCTCGTCTCCCTCATCGCGGTGTTCCTCGCGCTCGCCTTGGGGATCCTGCTCGGCGCGGGCCCCCTCAACCAAACGATCGGTGACCAGCTCACCGGGCAGGTGGAGGACCTGCGCGAGGACCGCGACCGCCTCCGCGCGGAGCTGGACCTCGCCACGCTGCAGCTGGAGCGCCGGGACGAGTACCTCGACGCGGTAGCGGCGGAGACGCTGGGGTCGCGCCTCGAAGGCCGCGCCGTCGCGGTCATCGTCCTTCCCGACGCCAACGCCGACGACGTCGCTGATGTGCGCCAGCGCCTCACCCAGGCCGCCGCGACGATCACCGCCGAGGTCACGATCACCCAAGCCTGGACGGACCCCGATGCGGCGACGTTCCGGTCGTCTTTCGCCGGCCAGCTCGCCAGCTACCTCGAGCCGCCGGCTGGTTCCGCCGACCCGACCGACATCGTCCTGGGGATCGCGCTGGGCCAAGCCCTCACGCGCGGCGACGCCGAAGGCGAGGTCGTGGCCGACGCCGAAACGCTGCTCGATCTGCTCACGTCTGCCGAAGAGCCGCTCGTGGCCGTCGAGGACGGTCCCTCGCGGGCAGCGAACGCGACCGTCGTCGTCGGACCGCGCCCGGTGCACATCGACCAGGACGACGTTCCGGAGCCGGATGAGACCCGCGACGACCGCTACGCCGCCTACATCGATCTCGCCCGGGGCCTTTCTGCCACAGGGGAAGGTTCGGTGCTCGCCGGGTCGGCTCGCACCGAGCACGATCTGCTCGCCCAGCTCCGTGCGGAGCCGGAGGCCGCCGAGGCGGTGACGACGATCGATTCGGTGGACACAGTTCCGGGCCGCCTCAGCGTGCCCCTCGCCCTGGCCAGCGCGATCGCGGGAACGACCGCTCACTACGGCTCCGGGCTTGACGCCGGGGATCTCGTGCCCGAAAGCGTCTACCTGCCGCCCCCGGCGATCCCCGAGGGCCCCGAAGACGGCGCGGACGACGACGGCGCCGTGGATGGGACCCTGCCAGAGGGAGACGAACCGACCGACGACGCCGAGGCCGACGCCGGCGACGACGCCCCCGACGCCGACCAGGGCGCAGCGGAGCCAGGGACAGCTGGGCACGGGACGCCCGAGCACGCCACCGCCGCCCAGGAGGCGGCGTGAGCAGGCTGCGGGGGTTTGCGAGCGGCGCGAGCGCCACCCTCGTCGCCACCGCCATCTTGGAGAACCGTCCCCCGGGCGGCCGGAACCGGTGGCTGCGACGCAACCACGCCGACCGCGAGGTGAGCCTGCTCGCGGGGCCCGCCACCGCCGTCGGCCTCGCCGCCGCCAGCCTGGCCACCGGTGGCAGGCCCGGACGGGCGGCAGCCGCGGCAGTGCTGTGCGCAGCGGCCGCGGGCGCAGCAGATGACCTCACCGAGCGGGACGAGCTGCGCCATATCAAGGGGCTTCGCGGCCACCTGGGGGCGCTGCGGCACGGCCGGCTGACGACCGGGGCGATGAAGATCGCTGGCATCGGGTTAGGCGCGCTGGCCGCCGCAGCCCATCTCGGTGCCGGACGCCGGCAGCAGCGCGGGGGGATGCTCATCGACCTCGCGCTCGACGCCACCGTCATCGCGGGAGCTGCCAACCTCATCAACCTTTTCGACCTGCGCCCGGGCCGGGCGTTGAAGGTCAGCGGCATTGTCGCCGCGGGATTGGGCCCGACCGCGGCAGGCGAGCTCGGCGGTGTCATCGGTGGCGCCGTCGCGGCGGCGCTGCCCGACGATCTGGCCGAACGCACGATGCTGGGCGACACCGGCGCCAACGCGCTGGGCGCGGCCATCGGCACCGCGCTCGTGGCGGCCTCGGGCAGGGGCGCCCGCTGCGCCGCCGCGGCGGCCATCATCGCCCTGACGTTGGCGAGTGAGCGGGTGAGCTTCTCGGCCGTCATCGACGACACCCCCGTCCTGCGTGCCATCGACGCGTGGGGTGGACGATGAGGCGAGCGCCGGCAGCGAGGATGTCGCCGTGGGAATCTCGCAGCGACTGAAGCCACTGCTCACCGGGATCGCCGGTGCAGCCGGGATGATCGCCGTCATCACGGTGTTGTCGCGCGCCGTCGGCTTCGTCCGCTGGTTCGTGCAGTCGGCGACCCTCGGAGATTCGGCGACGGCCAACGCCTATTCCACGGCCAACATGCTGCCCAACGTTCTCTTCGAGGTCGCGGCGGGCGGAGCGCTGGCAGGAGTGGTCATCCCACTCCTGGCGGCCCCCCTTGCCCGCGGCGTGCGTCGCGACGTCGACCGGATCAGCGGCGCCCTGGTCGGCTGGACGCTGCTCGTCCTGGTGCCTCTCGGCGCACTCGTGGCCATCTTTGCTGCCCCGATAGCCGCGCTGCTGCCCGACTCCGTCGGCTCCGACATCGTCATCCAACACGAGCTGGCCACCTATTTTCTGCGCGTCTTCGCCGTGCAGATCCCCCTCTACGGCATCGGCGTCGTCCTCACCGGGATCCTGCAGGCACAACGCCGCTTCTTCTTCCCCGCAATCGCCCCGTTGGCTTCCAGCTGCGTCGTCATCGTCGCCTACCTCGGCTTCGGGATGCTGTCCGGCGGCAACGCCGACAACCCCGCGCAGCTCGCCGGCGCCGCCCTGCACTGGCTGGCCTGGGGAACGACGCTCGGCGTGGCGGCCATGAGCCTGCCACTGCTCGTGCCGGTGCTGCGCAGCGGGGTACGGCTGCGCCCGACGCTACGGTTGCCACCCGGGGTGGGCCGTCGTGCCTTGGCGCTGGCGGGTGCCGGCCTCGGCGCCCTACTCGCGCAGCAACTGAGCGTGGTCGTCTTCATCTTTCTTGCCCGCGCGGGCGGGGTCGAGGGCACGATCACGATCTGGCAGTACGCCCAGGCCGTCTACTTCCTGCCTTACGCGGTGCTCGCCGTTCCGGTGGCCACCGCGGTGTTCCCTCGCCTTGCCGAGCACGCCCAGCGCGACCCACGCCGATTCACCTCCCTGGCCGCCACCTCCACGCGGCTCGTGCTCGTTGCCTCCGTCGTGGGCGGCGCATTGCTGGTCGCTGCCGCCCCGGCGGCCACCGCGGTGTTCTCGTTGCGCGGAGAGATGGCAGGCATGACCGAGGCGATTGTTTACCTCGCCCCCGGCGTCGCCGGTTTCGCCCTCATCTTTCACGTCTCGCGGGCCCTGTACGCCCTGGACGAGGGGCGCTCCGCGGTGCTGGCCACCGCGAGCGGGTGGCTCGCCGCCTCGGGTGCCGCGCTACTTGGTGTGCGCTGGCTGGCGCCGGACGGCGGGGACGGGCCGGCGACACTTCGGGCACTGGCCGCTGCGACGACGCTCGGCATGACGTTGGCGGGCCTCGCGCTCCTCCTCGCCCTGCGCCGGGCCGCCGGGCCCCGCGTGCTTCGCGGGCTGGGCCGCACCCTGCTCGCCGCTGGTGGCGGCGGGGTGCTCGGGGCGCTGCTCGGACGTCTCCTCGTGCGCGCGGTGCTCGCTGCCACCGACGCGAGCCTCGCCGGGGGACTGGTCGCCGCGGCGCTGGGCAGCGCCGTCGCCGCAGCGCTCACCGTAGGCGTGGTGTGGGTGGCGGACCGTAGTGTGTTGCCCGGAAGCAGGGCCGCGCAGCCCTAGGCGAATCGGTGAGAAAAGAGACGACATGCGAGTAATCCAGCTCACCTCTTCCAGCGCGGGGGGAGTCGCCAGGCACGCCCGGCAGGTCGCCTCCCTGCTGTCTGCCACCAAGCGGGTGCTGCTCGCCGGCCCGCCGGACGTCGTCGCCGGCGCGACCGTGCCCACCCGAATCGTCGATATCGCCGATCGGCCCCGGCTGCGTGACCTCGTGGCGCTGTGTCGGCTGCGAGTACTGGCCCGCGACGCCCACATCCTTCACGCCCACGGGCTACGCGCGGGCGCCGCCGCCGTGCTCGCCACCCGCCTACTGCCGCACCGACCCGCTGTCGTCGTCACATTGCACAACCTGCCCGTCGGTGGCGCCACGCTGCAGCGGATCGCAGGCGTGCTGGAGGTCATCTGCGCCCGTGGAGCCGACGTCGTGCTCGGGGTCAGTGGCGACCTCGTTGCCCGGGCTGCCGCCCGGGGGGCTCGCGGCGCCCGCCGCGCCCTCGTGCCCGCACCGGCGCGGCCACGCACCTCGGGCGTCGACCTCGGCGACCTGCGCCGCGAGGTGGGCGTCGCCCCCGGCGAGGCCCTCATCCTCACCGTGGGCCGGCTGGCCCCGCAGAAGGGCCTGGATCTGCTGTGCGACGCCGCGCGGCGGCTGGGTGAAACGGGGGCGCAACCGCTGAGGTGGGTGGTCGTGGGCGACGGCCCCTTGGCCCCCGACCTTCGGGAACGCATTGCCCAGGAGCAGCTCCCGATCGCGCTGCTCGGCCCGCGCGACGACGTCGCCGACCTCATGGTCGCCGCGGATGTCGTCGTTTCCACCAGCACGTGGGAGGGCCAGCCTCTCGTGGTGCAGGAGGCGCTGCAGGTGGGGGCGGCCATCGTCGCCACCGACGTGGGAGGAACAGCGGAGGTCACCGGCTCCGCGGCCGAGCTCGTGGCAGCCGACGGCGCGGCGCTAGCCGCCGGCATCTCGGCCGTGCTGGCCGACCCCGAGCGCCACGACGAGCTGCGCCGCGCGGCCGCGGAACGCGCTGCCCGACTCCCGGGCCCGGCGGAGGTGGTGGCTCAGCTGAACGAGATTTATGACGAGGCACACGGGGCGCGGGGGGCGGCGCGGTGATAGGGTCGAAGTCCGTGGCCATCCTTCACCGTCCCGGTCCCAACGTCCTTCCTCGACACATCTTCGTCACTGGCGGCGTTGCCAGCTCGCTGGGCAAGGGGCTCACGGCCTCCAGCCTCGGCCAGCTGCTACGAGCGCGCGGGCTTCGCGTCACGATGCAGAAGCTCGACCCCTACATCAACATCGACCCCGGCATGATGAACCCGTTCCAGCACGGGGAAGTCTTCGTCACCGAGGACGGCGCGGAAACCGACCTCGACATCGGGCATTACGAACGCTTCCTCGACGTCAATCTCGCCGGCAACGCCAACACCACCACGGGCCAGGTCTACTCCACCGTCATCGCCAAGGAGCGCCGCGGGGAGTACGGCGGCGACACCGTTCAGGTCATCCCGCACATCACCGACGAGATCAAGGCGCGGATGCGCGCGCAGGCGAGCCCCGCTGACGGCCACGCGCCGCCCGACGTCATCATCACCGAGATCGGTGGCACGGTCGGCGACATCGAATCCCAGCCTTTTCTCGAAGCGGCCCGCCAGGTGCGCCAGGATCTCGGGCGGGAGAACGTGTTCTTCGTTCACGTCTCCCTCGTGCCGTACCTCAGCGCGAGCTCGGAGCTCAAGACCAAGCCGACTCAGCACTCGGTGAGCATGCTGCGCAGCATCGGCATCCAGCCCGACGCCATCGTGTGCCGCACCGACCGGGAGCTTCCCGAGGGCGTCAAGCGCAAGATCGCCCTCATGTGCGACGTCGACCCGGAGGCGGTCGTGGAATGCATGGACGCCGATTCGATCTACGAGATCCCCGCCGTGCTCCACCGCGAGGGGCTCGACGCCTATGTCGTACGTCGTCTCAATGTGCCTTTCCGCGACGTCAACTGGCGGCAGTGGGACGACCTGCTGGACCGCGTGCGTCACCCGCGTGACACCGTCGAGATCGCCATCGTCGGCAAGTACGTCGACCTGCCGGACGCCTACCTGTCGCTCACCGAGGCCCTGCGAGCCGGGGGCTTCCACCACCGGGCCCGCGTGGAGCTGCGGTGGGTAGCGGCCGATGACTGCGCCGGCCCCGAGGAGGCCCGAGAGGCGCTTGCCGGGGTCGATGCGCTCGTCGTGCCCGGCGGTTTCGGTGTCGGGGGAGTCGAAGGCAAGTTGCAGGTGCTGCAGCGGGCCCGAGAAACGGGGCTGCCCACGCTCGGCATCTGCCTCGGCATGCAGTGCATGACCATCGAGTTCGCCCGCAACGTCCTCGGGCTGAGGGGGGCGTCGTCCACGGAGTTCGACAGCGAGCCCGCCGATCCGATCGTCATCACGTGGGCCGAGCAGGCGGGGCCCGAGGCCGATGTTCCGGCCGACGGCATGCGATTGGGCGCCTACGACACCACCCTGGCGCCGGGATCGTTGGCCGCCGAGGTCTATGGCGCGACGAAGATCAGCGAGCGGCACCGTCACCGTTACGAGATCAACGGCGCCTATCGCCAGGCCCTCGAGACGGCGGGGCTCATCGTCTCGGGTGAATCACGTGACGGGAACCTCATCGACATCGTCGAGCTGGGCCGCGACGTCCATCCGTACTACATCGCGACGCAGGCGCACCCGGAGTACAAGTCCCGGCCCACCCGGGCCCACCCGCTGTATGCGGGCCTTGTGGCGGCAGCGTTGGACCGCCAGCGCGCCACGCGACTTCTCGAGGTGGAGCCCGTGGCCATGGAGGCCGCGCCCGCGCCCGGCGAAGCCGAGTGAGGCCCCGCGACCGCAAGGACGACTCCCGATCGATCGTCTCGGCGCGCACGATCCACACCGGGCACGTGTTCGACCTGCGGGGCGAAGACGTCGCGTTGCGCCCCGGGGAGGTGGTCTCGCGAGAGTTCGTGGACCACCCGGGAGCGGTGGCGGTCCTGCCCCTGCGCCAACCCGGAGGCCCGGGGAGCGAGGAGATCCTCCTGCTGGACCAGTACCGCCACCCCGTGCGCGCGGTGCTGTGGGAGGTCCCGGCCGGCCTCCTCGACGTCGACGGCGAAGATCCGTTGGCGGCGGCACAGCGGGAACTGGCCGAGGAAGCCGACGTGCGCGCCATGCAATGGCACGTGCTCGCAGACTTCTTCACCACGCCCGGGGGGTCGAACGAATCGCTGCGGGTGTACCTGGCGCGCGATCTCAGCGACGTGCCACCCGCGCAGCGCCACCAACGCACGCACGAGGAACGCGACATGACCCCGCAGTGGTTCGTGCTGGACGACGCGATAGCCGCCGTCCACGCCGGCGAGCTGCACAATCCCTCGACCGTCGTCGCCGTGCTGGCGGCCGCGAGCGCGCGCGCCCGTCACTGGTCCGTGCTGCGGCCCGCCGACGCGCCCTGGATGCGCTAGGGGGCCGGCGCCTGCGGCGCCGGAGCCGCCCGCTGGGGCGTGGGTTCTCCCAGCTCGGGGCCCCGCGTTCGCAGAGACATCATCGCGTGCACGGCAGCGGCAACGAGGAGACCCGAGCCGACGACGTGGAGGCCGACGAGCAACGCGGGTAGGCCGGTGAAGTACTGGACGTAGCCGATCGCGCCCTGCAAGACCGTTGCCCCGGCCAGCCACCACCACGCCGTCAGGGCCTCGTCGTCGCGCGCCGCGCGCAGCATGAGCAGACATGCAATGAGCAGGGCAAGGAACACCCACACCGCGATCGCGTGCACCCGCGAAATGTGGGCCGGATCCATCGCCCAGCGGTACGGGGCCTCGGCGTCTCCGGAATGGGGGCCTGCGCCCGTGGCGATGACCCCCAACACGAGCGAGACCGCCAGCGCGGCCATGGCGGCCCATGCCGTGATCCTGATGGCGGGGGGCACGCTCCAACGCGGCGGGACATCGAGGGATCGAAGCCGGATGAGGAGATACATCGATACGCCCACGAGGAGAAGGGATAACCCCATGTGCCCCCCGACGACCGCGGGATGCAGCTCCACGAGCACGGTGATGCCTCCCACACCAGCCTGCACCAGCACGAGCGCCAGCGGGGCGACCCCGAGTGCGCGCAGCCCTCGCGGACGTGACGCGGTCGGTTCGCGGCGCAACACGGCCCAGGCCAGTGCGGCGGAAACCACCAAAACACCCACTGAGAGCACTCGGTTGCCGAACTCGACGTAGGGGTGGAACGACATGGCCTCGTGCAGTCGCGGGGTGAACTCACCGGGCTCACACATCGGCCATTGCGAGCAGCCCAGTCCCGAGCCCGTGAGCCGCACGCCCGCGCCCGTGGCGATGATCGCGAGCTGGGCGACGAGGTTGGCGATTGCGAGGCGCCACGTCCACCGGTCCACAAGGCGCTCCCGCGCCATCGGCGGCTGCACGGATCTGGGGGCGGGGCTCGTGGTAGTCACGTGAACAGCGTACTTCGCCGCCGCCCACGCCTCACGCGTCCCACCGGAAGTAGCGGCTCGCCAGCCACACGGCGAGGCCACCCCACGCGGCGAGCACGGCCAGGGCGAGGACGTCCGGCGATTCGCTGAGAGAACGCAAGCCCTCCCCGAGCGCTCCGGGCGGCAGGAAGCGCAGCACGGCTGCCACGGGCTCGGGCATGAGATCCAACGGCAGCAGGAGCCC
>DATGSB010000363.1:0-4909 GCA_035303045.1 Actinomycetaceae bacterium
AAGCCCTACCGCCGCTACCAGATGGAGGCCTACGGCAGCATCTGCCACTCCTCGCCGTCGGAGCTCACAGAGGCGGGGCGCGCCATCCTCGCCAGTGACCCCGACACGACCGGCTCCCTCGGCATGGCCATCTCCGAAGCCGTCGAAGCCGCCGTCAAGGACCCCACCGCGCACTACTCGCTCGGCTCGGTTCTCAACCACGTCATGCTGCACCAGACAGTCATCGGGATCGAGGCCTTGGCCCAGCTGGAGGAGATCGGGGAAGAAGCCGACGTGATCTTCGGCTGCGCCGGCGGGGGCTCGAACCTCGCCGGGCTGACCTTCCCCTTCATTGGCAAGAACCTCCGCGAGGGCGGCAAGACGCGGATCGTGGCCTGCGAACCCGCCGCATGCCCGTCGCTCACACAGGGGGAGTACCGCTACGACAACGGCGACGTGGCCGGGTTGACGCCACTGCTCAAGATGCACACGCTCGGCCGTGACTTCGTGCCCCCCGCCATCCACGCCGGCGGGCTGCGCTACCACGGCATGGCGCCGATGGTTTCCCACGCGCTCAATCTCGGGCTGCTCGAGGCGATCGCCGTCGATCAGGACGACGCGTTCACCGCGGGCGTGCTCTTCGCGCGGGCGGAAGGGATCGTCCCTGCGCCGGAGTCGACCCACGCGGTCGCCGGCGCGATCGCCCACGCCCGCCAGGCCGCGGACGGCGAAGTCATCGTCATCGGGCTGTCGGGCAACGGCGTCCTCGACCTCCCCGCCTACGCCGACTACGTCTGAGAGCTTCAGGCGCGCGCTGGCTCATGGGATCCAAACCGTGCGGAGCGCTCACTCCTGGGAGTCCGTCGTAACTCATGGGTTTCAGACGCCCTTTTCGACGGACTCCCAGGAGTCAGGCCAGTGCTGGGCGGGTTGAGCGTCGGCAGCTCACGGGAATCCGTCGTCCGGCACTCCTTGGGCGCCCTTAGAGCACGGCCTTGAGGAAGTTCTTGGTCCGCTCGTGCTCGGGTGCGGAGAACATGACCTCCGGCGTGGCGTCCTCGATGATGTGTCCCTCGTCGAACATGAGCACGCGATGCGACACGTCGGCCGCGAACTGCATTTCGTGGGTGACGATGAGCATCGTGATGTCGGTCGTCTTCGCGATGTCGCGCAACACGGCTAACACCTCGCCGACGAGCTCCGGGTCGAGCGCCGAGGTCACCTCGTCGAGCAGCAGGATGTCGGGATCCATGGCCAGCGCGCGGGCGATGGCCACCCGCTGCTGCTGACCGCCCGAGAGCCTTGTGGGGTGGGCGTCCGCCTTCTCCGCCAGGCCAACGAGCTCAAGCAGCTCCAGCCCGCGCTGGCGGGCCTCCTCCCGTGACTGACCGAGGACGTGGATGGGGGCCTCGACGATGTTCTCGATCACCGTCATGTTCGGGAAGAGGTTGAATTGCTGAAAGACCATTCCGATCTTCTTGGCCACCTGCGCCACCTGCCGCCGCGGCCGTTCGACGCGACGGCCATTGCGTAGCTCGTACGTGAACGGCTCACCATCGACGTAGATGAAGCCGTCGGTGAGTTCTTCCAGCGTCATGACCAGCCGCAGGATCGTCGTCTTGCCGGAGCCTGAGGGGCCGATGAGGGTGACGCGCTCGCCCTTGTCCACCGAGAAGTTCAGGCCGTTGAGCACGGTGTTGTCGCCGTACTTCTTGACGACGTCCTCGAAGCGCAGGGCGGGCGCGGGGGAGTGGGGTTCGGCTGCGGGGTCAGTAGCGGGCAAGGCGCTTCTCCAGTTTTCTCAAGAGGACCGAGGTGGGGTAGCTCGCCGCGAGGAAGATGAGCCCCGTGAGGACAAAGGCCTCGACGTAGGTGAAGGTGCGCGAGCCGTAGTTCTCCGCCGCATAAACCATCTCGGGAATGGTGATGACAAAGAGGAAGGGCGTGTCCTTGAACATCGAGATCACCCAGGTGCCCAACGCGGGCACCGTGGTCCGCAAGGCCTGAGGCACGATGATGCGGTACCAGGTGCGCCGATACGGCAGGGACAACGCCGTCGCCGCTTCCCACTGGCCGGCTGGTACCGCCTCGATGCCCGAGCGGTAGACCTCGGCCATGTAGGTGGCGTAATGGATGCCCAAGACGGCGATGCCGATGGGTAACGCTGACCACTGGGTAAAGGTGTAGTAGACGAACAGCAGCTGAATGACGACCGGCGTCATCCGGATGAACTCCATCACCCAGTGCACGGGCTTGGCGATGAAGGCGGGAGCGCTGCGCCGAATCATCGCGACGATGAGCCCGAGCACCGCGGCGATGATCGAGGCGAAGATCGTCGCCACGAGGGTGTAACGCAAGAACGCCTGAAGCAGCTCGGGGAAGACCTCCGCGGCGCGGCCCCAATCCCACAGGTTGCTGCCCTGATCCTGACCCACGACTACACCCCCACCTTGGCGGAGGCCGGGCGCAGGCGAAACAACCGACGGAGGCGACTTTCATCGCCCAGCCGGTGTTTCGCACGCGACTCGGCGATGGTGGCGACCAGCACCAGCAGGAGCGCGATGACCAAGTAGATCAACATGCCGAAGCCAAACGAGAAGAAGGTGTCGTTGGTGCGCTGGCGCAGCATGTTCGAGAAGAACGTGATGTCGTGCATGAGGATCACGTACGACACCGCCGTGCCTTTGATGAGCATGATGCCCAGGTTGGCCAGCGAGGGGATCATGATCGCCCACGCCTGCGGCCAGATGATCCTGAAGAGGCGCCGCCGGGGCGAGAGGCTCAGCGCGACGCTGGCCTCCCATTGCCCCCGCGGCACCGCCTCGATGGCTCCTCGAACGACGTCGGCGCCGTAGGCACCGTAGTTCAACCCGAGCGCCAGGATGCCGGTCACCAGCCCCGTGAGGTACACGTCGCCGCGGAAGAGGCCGGGGAACAGCACCGGTGCGACGTAGAAGAACAGGAAGAGTTGCACCAGCAGCGAGGTTCCGCGAAACACCTCGATCACGGTCCGAGCAATGCCGCGCACGATCGTGTTGGGGACACGGACGGCGAGCCCGAGTGAGGTGGCGATGAGGAACGCCAGGATCATGCCGCCGATGGAAAGCTGCAGGGTGACGCCGATGCCCTCGGCGAATCTGGGCAGCAGGCTCCTCAGTGCCTCGAAGTTATCGCTCATGGCCGGGGCTGCTAGCCGATATCACCGGCGCACAGCTGCTCGGTGGTGAAGTCACCGGTGGGCCGCTCACCCTCGGTGAAGCCCCACTCGCCGACGACCTCGAGGTAGCTCTCTTCGCTGCTGACGATCTCCGCCAGCTGCTCGTTGTAGGCGTCCCGCAGCTCGCTGTCGTCGTTGCGGAAGACTGTTCCACCAGCGCCGTACTGCATGACGCCGTCGATCTCAGCGACGAAGGTGTCGGTGACCTCGACCCCCGGGTCACCCTGATAGTTGTCCACCATCCAGTTGAGCGAAATTCCGGTGAGTGCGAAGACGTCGGCCCTGCCCGACGTCACCTGGTCCATGCCGTCTTGCGGGTTGCCGACTTCGACCGCGTCGATGCCCAGGTCGGAGGCGTACGTTGCCTCGATGGCACCCGTCATCGCCACCATCTGAACGTCGGCGTCGGCGATGTCCTGCATGTCGTGGAGGTCGTCCGGATTGCCCTCGGGAACCATGAGGGCGGTGGTGTACTGGAATTCTGGATCGGAGAAGATCGCCTGCTCGCAGCGTTCGGGGAGAATCGACATTCCCGCGGCAACGATGTCGAAGTGCCCGGCGTTGAGGCCCTGGATGAGCTGGCCGAACTCGGCTTGCTGCCCCTCGACGTTGTCGATCCCCAGCTCGCCCCAGATCCGTTCCTGCAGCGCCACCGAGGCGCCGGCAAGCTCGCCATCATCGGTCATAAAGCTGTAGGGAGCCTCACCGGCGAAACCCACGGTGATCGTGCCGGCCTCCTGGAGCTGCTCAAGAGTGCTCAGCTCCTCGTCCGCCGTTTCGCCACCCCCACAGGCAGCAAGTCCCAGCACTACGACGGCCGCCGCGGCGGGTGCTGTGACGGTTCGGCGACTGAAGCGGATGGTCATGTTGGTCCCTTCGCAATTTTGCTCGAGGTAGTGGCTTCCCATACCCGTGCGGCGTCGTCCCGGTGGGCGCACGGAGCCCGCCGGAAGCGGCGTATTACTGTGTGGCCCGCCACCGTAGGTGCCTGACACGCGCACCACAACAGCATCGAGAGGGCTCGGGGATCGCGCCACAACGCGATATCCGGGCGGGTTGCGTCGGAGTCGAGGCGGAGCAACACGCGCCACAGTGGGGAAGTAGGTGGTCCCAGCAGCGCTTGCCAGGTCGCGGCATTCCCATCTCAGCGGCGAACGAGATTGTTACTCAGCCGTGACCCCGAGGGTGCATCCTTTACCCAGGCATTGCCGGATCGGGAATATGAATTTTCACAGATCGTGGTGGCGCGGCGCCTCGGCACGACGAAGGTGCGACGTAGTCTTATGGCGTGAACAGTGAGCGGGTGGCGTCGGCACGCGTCTGGACAGTGCCCAACGCCATCAGCGCGACCCGCCTGTTGCTGGTCCCGGTGTTCGCGTGGCTCATCGTCGCGGAGCACGACGTCGCCGCCCTGATCGTGCTCATGGTTGCGGGAGCCTCGGACTGGCTCGACGGGTTCATCGCTCGCCGCTTCAACCAGAGCAGCAGCCTGGGCCAGGCCCTGGACCCGGCCGCCGATCGGCTCTACATCTTCGTCACCCTCATCGGCCTGGCGTACCGCGACCTCATTCCCTGGTGGCTCGTTGCGATCATCGTCGCTCGGGAACTCGTGCTCGCTGCCACCCTGCCCGTGCTCCTGCGCCACGGCTACAAACAGCTACCGGTGCACTTGGCCGGCAAGGCCGGAACGTTCTGCCTCATGTATGCCTTCCC
>DATGSB010000364.1:0-4944 GCA_035303045.1 Actinomycetaceae bacterium
GCGGGTTGACTCATGGCTGACGTCCTTCTCCTCGTGCTCCTCATGGCCCGGTTCTGCGGAGCCCTGGTCACTACATTCCGACGTTACCCATCTTCCCTGCGATTCGGCGACTTCCTCGCCGCTCGCTTCTGGGGACCGCCGCTGGGCCGTGGTCGCCGCTCGGCCGTGGTCGCCCGCTGGCCGTGGTCGAGGCGCGTTAGTCGCGCGTCACGCCCGTGATGACCTGCTGGGCGCCGATGACGGCGACCTGTTCCTCCCCGTCGGCGGAAGGCACCTCGAAGGCGACGGGGAAGAGGAACTCCGCGACGACTGCGTCCTCCACCCGGTTGTCCTCCCCTAGCAGGATCCCGATATCGCCCGCGGCGCGCAGCGTCGCGCCGTCCACCGTGCGGCGCAGCGTCAACTCGTTGCGCAGCACCCCGACGACGAGTGCGCCGTCCTGGGCAGTCGCCATCGCCGCGACCGAGCCGTCCACCACGGAGAAGTTCTGTTCCAGCTCGCCGGCGACCTCGACGGTTTCGGCGAGCTGGGATACCGCGTCGACGTAGCGCTCCCGGAACGGATCCTCCGCGAACGTCGCCTCCTCGTCGTCGCCGCCGGCGAGGAGCTGGCCGTACTGCGCGACGGCGTCCTGGGGGCTGAGCCGCAGGTCGCCGCCGTCGGCCGCCAACATCTCACTCCCGGCGTCCGCCTTCGCCATGGGAGGGGTCGCGGCCCCCGGCAGCAGCGGCGTCCACGACGTCAGCTTGTACTGGCTGCGCGGGTCCTCCTGGGTGAGCACGAGCAGCAGCGGCAGGTTCTCCCCTTCCGGAATCTCCGAGACGACGAAGAGGGAGCGGGGCCACTCTTCGGTGGCCGCGATGACCTGCACCTGGCTGGCGGTGGAGACCACCGTCGGCACCCGGTCCTCATTCGCCGCCTCCGACAGCTCATACTCGGCCCGGCGCATCTCCAGGGCGGGGCCGGCCACGCGCGCGGTCAACAGCTCCGGATCGCGTTCGGCATCCGCCTCCTCGAGGGTCTCCTGGAGGTCGGCGAGGATCATGTCGACCCTTTCCTCGCTCAGCGCGGGTAGCGCCTCCGTCGGAGTCGGGTCGGGATCGGGCTGCGGGGGCTGCCCGGCACAGGCAGCGAGACCCATGGCGAGGGCGAGGCCCGCCGCTACGCGCAGGGCGCGTCGCTGCTTGCTCATCGCTCGTCCTCCTCGGTGCCGCGATCCTCGTCGCTGTTGGTTCCGGTTTCCGTGGTCTCGGTGTGGCTGGTGTCGGTGGTGCTGGGATGGTCGTCGTTGGGGGAATCGTCCGCCGCTGACGGCGGCCCGGGCTCGCCGCTTCCGCTCGGCTTGGCCTGCCCAAAGCCCCATACGTTACGCCACGACGGGGCGGGCGCCTGGCTGGGCCCGTCGCCGGTGTCGGTAGCCGGCTCCTCGCGTGCCGACTCTGCGCCACCCGCATCGTCGTCCGAGACTTCGCCACCGGCCGACGCCGAGGTCGGTTCGGCCGCCCCGGTCGTCGGGAAACGGGCCGTGGCGTCGTCGCTGGTGAGCCAGGCGGGCTCGTCCTGCGAGCCGTGGGCCGACAGCTCAGCGGTCTCGTCGGACCGGGAGCCGCTCGGCGATGCCGATTCTTCGGTGCTCGGCTCGAGGGTCGCGTCGGTCGCGGCGGCTGGGTCTGTTTGACGGGCATCGTCGGCGGGGCGGTTCCGTCGTCCCCATAGCCGGGCCCACAGACCCGGCCGGACGGCGGGGGCGCTCATGGCTGCCTGAGCCGTAGCGGCGTCAGGAACGTCGGTGGGCTCCTCGGCCTGCTCGCCGTCGCTACCGTGTTCGTCGGCCCGGCCATCGTCGTCAGCTTCCGCGGCGTCCGCTTGCACGCCCTCGCCACCTCGCGCGTCGTCAGCTCGCGCGTCTTCGTCGGGTGAGTCCGGCGACCTGGCGGAATCAGCCGTGATGACCGCGGCGGGCGCACCATCGCCTGACTCAGCTTCGACGGGCGAGCTCGCATCGAGGACGGCGTCGGATTCGTCGGCTTGCGCGGCGCCCCACGGCGGTGCCGCGGCGGATGTCGGGGTCGTCGCTGTGAGGATGTCTGGGGCGAACGAGTCGGGCGACGGCGAGGCGGGGGTCCCAGGGCCCAGCGCGTCGGTCGGGTCGAGGGTCGCGTCGTCCTCCCTGGCCTCCTCCATCGCCCGCAGCTCGCGGCGGGTATAACGCTCCCCCGTCTCGGGGTTGATGAGAGGCACGGGGCCGGTGTCGGCGCCGGGTGACCAACCCAGCTCTGCGCGGGCGCGTGCCTCGTCGCGCCGCACCCGTTCGCGTTCGGCCAGCCGGTCCACCACGAGCAAGCCGGCGCCTACGAGTCCGAGCAGAAGGCCGACGAGCACTCCCGGCCACAGCCACGGTGTCGAACGCTCGCGGTCCCACACCAGCTCGATTTCGGGGGCAGGCGCGACGCCGTCCGTGGCGGCCACGAGGCTCCACCGGCCCGGCCGGTCCTGCCACGTCAATTCAGCACTGCCCGCGCCCGCGGCTTCTGCGACCCACAGGTCCGAACCGGCCGGGTCGGGCAGGCCTTCGGCGCCGTCGGGGCCCGCCTCATCGGCAGATTCGGCCTCGTCGGCTGCGTCGTCCTGAGCCGGGTCGTCCGCGTCGTCTGGTGCCGCGTCGTCGGCACCGTCTTCATCGGCCGGCTGGTCGGTGGCCTCGGGGTCGGGCGTGACGACGTCGACAGTGAGTTCCTCCCAGGAGGACAAGCCGGTCACGCGCTCGTGCGGAGCGTCCCCGACCCAGGCGTCCACCTCCTCGGAGCGGCCCACCGCGAGGAGTACCTGGCGTTCGCCGCGAATTTCGCCTCGGATCGTCACCTCCGACGCCACCGCGTCCAGCACGCCGGGCTCGGTCACGATGACCGGCGCCGAGGGGCGCTGGGGCAGCACGAGAACTGCCTCGCTGTTCGCACGCGTGATGAGGGCGGCGATGATTGAAGCGAGAAGGACGATGACGCCGATGGCGATCAGTGTCCAATGCGTCTTGCGACGGCTCACGGGTGGCGGTCCTCCTCGCAGTGCTGGCGCCGCGAATTTCCGGCGCTCACCAGCGTACTGCCAGTTCCACGAGACCGCGTTATCGATTCGTGATCAGCGATGGTGAGCTTGTTCGCATCCCAGCCGCGCGCGGGTGGCCGGCGTCTTGCGGGCTAGGCTGCCCCGTGGTCGGATGACCGCCGGGGCACCCTTCGGCCTGGCCCGCGCATCCGGCCCACTCCCACTCGCAGTTCCCAGGAGGACGAATGAGCGCCGACCAACCCGTGTTTCCGGTCGTCATGCGCGGTTACGACCGTGCCCAGGTCGATCAGCGGATTCACGAACTCGAGCAGGCCCTCCACGCCGCTCGGCAGGAGGTCTCCAGCCTCGGCGAACGCGTCATGCGGATCTCGGGAGAGCTTTCCCAGGCACAGCGCCAACTGCGCGAACACGACCGCCCGTCCTATGCCGGGCTCGGCGCACGCATCGAACAGTTGCTGCGGGCCGCGGAAGAACAGTCGGACAACGTCATCGCCCGCGCCCACGCGCAGGCCACCGAGATCCTCGAGGGCGCGGAAGCTCGGGCCGCCGAACTGACCGAGCGGGCGGAAGTGGATGCCGCCCAGCGCCTGTCGGGAGCGCGGCGGGCCGCCGGTGAATTGGAAACCAGCAGCAGGGAAGAGGCCGATGCGCTGCTGACCGCGGCCCAACGCAAGGCTGAAGAACTCGTGGGTTCCGCCGAACGTGAGGCGGCGCGCGTTCGCCAAGCCATCACCGATGAGGAACAGCACCGGCGCGCAGAACTCGACCGCGACCTCGCCCACCTGCGGGCGACCACCGAGCGGGAGCTCGTCGAGCTGCGCAGCCAGACCGACGAGGAGACCTCCCAGCAGATCGCCGACGCCCAGCGGCGGACGGAGGAGGCGCAGGCCGAACTCGCACGGGCCACCCAGGAGGCGGCGCAGCTGCGGCAGGCGGCCCAGGACGAGGCGGCGCAGCTGCGGCAGGCTGCCACGGCGGAAGCAGCGCAGTTGCGCGAAACTGCGGCGGCCGACGCCCAGCAAAGCCAGGCGCAGGCCCGGGCGGCCAACGAGGCGCTCACCGCCGATACCGAGAAGCGCGCCGCCGAGGCGGAGGCGCGGCTCGCCGAGGCGATTGAGCGCGCCGAGCAGGTGGAAGCGCAGGCCTACGAGCGCAGCCGTGCCCGGGTGGCCGAGGCGCAGCAGCAGGCCGACGAGATTCTTGCCGCGGCCGAGCAGCGCGCCGAGGAGGTGTTGCACTCCAGCGCGGCGGCAGCCCAGCAGCGTCGTGCCGCCCTCGAGACTGACATCGCCGCGCTCAACCGGCAGCGGGAAGACGTCACGAGCTACCTCGAACAACTGCGCGAGGTTCTCGCCGAAAACACTCCGACCCCGCCGCAGCAGGCAGGGAGCGCCAGTAGCGCGGTCTCCGTGGGATCGGCCGGATCGGCTGGCTCGGCCGGCTCGCCTGGATCGACTGACTCGGCTGGCTCGTCTGACTCCGCCGTGGCGGACGGCGCCCCAGCGGCAAAGCCTTTCGCAGGTGACGATGCCGGCTCCGGGACGCCGGAGGACACCGGGGCCGACCAGAGCCCAGCCGAAAGCGGACAAGCGCAATCCCCAGCGCGCGATGCGGACGAGCAGACGCGGGCCGCAGAGACGAACGAGGACGGCGCGGGTGTTGCGTCATCCGGCGGGTCCCCCGACGAAGCCGCGCCGCAAGGGGCTTCGGCCAAGCAGGACCGGTCGTAATCCCCCACGGCCCGCCGTAGATTGCTTGGGCTTCGGGGCATTCGGGGGCCTTGCCGCCGCGCCTGGAGCCGAGGAAACCTGTTGTCGTCGTCAGCCACGTCGGTCACGTGCGAGCCGAAGGCGACCATCCCCCTCCGACGGGATCCCGTGA
>DATGSB010000365.1:0-10732 GCA_035303045.1 Actinomycetaceae bacterium
GAGGTCCGGAGTCAGCCCGACGGCACCGACGTGATGCTCGTCAACGACCGACTCACCAAGAACGACGAGCCACACGACTGCCTGCCGATGGCCCTGGCGCCGACGGCCGGTCCGCAGACTGACAAGCTCCAGGCAGCGATCCGCGGCCTGGCCGAGCAGGTCGCCGGCGAGCTGCCCACCATCCGCGACCACTGCGCGCTGGACATCCTGCGCCGGCGCCCACCGCGGCTGCGAGGCGGCGTCGCGCTCCCGCCGGTCGGCGGCGAGGACGACGACATCAGCGCCATCACCGCCGCGCTGCGGCTCCTCGACGGCTCATACCTCGCCGTGCAGGGGCCGCCCGGGACCGGCAAGACGTATGTCGGTGCCCGGGTCATCGCCGGGCTCGTCGAGCAAGGCTGGCGCGTGGGCGTGGTTGCCCAGTCCCACGCCGTCGTGGAAAACATGCTCGACGGCGTCGCCAGGGCCGGGGTGGCGGCCGAGCGGATCGGCAAGAAGCCGGGGAACACCGGCACGACACCTGCGGGGTGGACGGCGCTCACCGACTCCGGATACGGCCGCTTCTACGCTCAGCCCGGCGGACTGGTCGTCGGCGGCACCGCCTGGACCTTCACCAACTCCAAGCGGCTGCCCGAGGAGCCGCTGGATCTGCTCGTCGTCGACGAGGCGGGGCAGTTCAGCCTCGCGAACACCCTTGCGGTGTCCACCGCGGCCCACAACCTCCTGCTCCTCGGTGACCCGCAGCAGCTGCCGCAGGTCAGTCAGGGCCGCCACCCCGAGCCGGTCGACCGCTCGGCGCTCGGTTGGCTGACCGACGGGCACGACACCCTGCCGCCCGAGCTCGGCTACTTTCTCGCCCGCACCTGGCGCATGCACCCTGAGCTCGCCGCCGCCGTCTCGCGACTGTCCTACGAGGACCGCCTGACCAGCATGCCGTGCACCGCCGAGCGTTCCCTTGAGGGCGTGGCGCCCGGTGTCCGCTCCGTGCTCGTCGAGCACGAGGGGAACGCGGTGGCCTCCCCGGAGGAGGCACGCGAGATCGTCACCCAGGTGCGCTCCGTCGTCGGCCGCCGGTGGCGCGACCCCGCCGACGGCACCGACCGGCCCCTGGACGCGGGCGACGTCCTCGTCGTCGCCGCCTACAACGCCCAGGTGTGGACCATAAGCGCGGCGCTAGCAGACGCCGGGCTCGACGGCGTGCGCGTGGGTACCGTCGACAAGTTCCAGGGGCAGCAGGCGCCCGTGGTCATCGTGTCACTCGCCGCCTCCTCCGCCGAGGACGTGCCGCGCGGCATGGAGTTCCTCCTCAACCGCAACCGGATCAACGTGGCGGTCTCCCGCGGCCAGTGGTGCGCCGTCGTCGTTCGCTCCGGGAGGCTCACCGACTACCTGCCCACGACCCCGCAGCGGCTCGAGGAGCTCGGCGCCTTCCTCGGGCTCGACGCCCCGTAGCCGGGCGCGCCTGCGGTCAGGGTTCCTCACCCGGTCCGCTCCTGGACAGGCTGAGGTCGTCGCCAACGCGGCTGACCTGGGCCCCGTCGTCGGCGCCGTCCTGGGTGAGGGCTGACAACGAGTGACAGCTCCTCGACCCGTCGCTATCTCTCTGAGACCTCCAGGGCCCGCCCTATCCCCGCCCGCTGCGATTACGGCACCAAGAAACCTTTGGAGCCGGGCGCGGCCCGCCATCGACATGGGTCCGAGTGCGCGGCCAGTGTGTCGTTCTCGGGTCGAGATCGACGTAGTCATCCTGTTCGCTATCCCAGTTCACCACGCGCTGCGGACGTACTTGCAGTAGGAAGTCGCGAACCTCGTCCCGAGTGCCGTGTCCGACGAGCCCATGAGGTCGCTCCTCCCGAGACACGGACCACTGCACTGTGTGTTCAGGTCAGGGAGCGCAGGCTTGCTACGTCATACTCCGCCATCGCCGCGGTGAGCATCGCAGAACTCTGCTCGTCGCCAGGACCGCTGCCGCGAAACGCCTCGACGGCCGCCTGTGACTCCCAACGCTCGAAGACGTTGATGCGGCCGCGATCCACCAGATCGGCGGTGATAGCAAAGTCGAGGCACCCGGGGGCGCGGCGGGCCTCTTTAACGACGTTCACGCAGCTGGCGAGGTAGGCCTCGCGCTGTGCAGGGTCAACGATGATGTGTCCCGCGACGATCATCATGTTCTGCTCCTCCGTTAGGTTTGCCGACTGTAGTGAACAGATCAGCCCGAGCGGCGGAACTCATCGCTCATCGCCTCTCGAAGGTGTGTCGCAGGTCAGTCTGGAAGAAGGCCGCGATCAGCCGCTCTACCATGGCGGCTTTCGTGGAACCGGCGCTGAGCTTGCGCATCGTCGCCAGGCGTCTGGGCCAACTGTCAATTCCCAGGCTTTGCGCCGTGGCGGATCCCCTCCAAGATGCGCTCGTCATGCCGGAGCTCGTGTACCGGTTCAACCGGCTTGTATGGTGGGGACATGGACCGGTGATCCTCGCTCCTCTCCTGCGTCCGTGGCCTGTGCCCGGCGGGAGTTCGATCGACTCTGAGGACACCTGTGACCAGTACCCCTTCTTCGACGCTTTCGCGTGCGGCGGCTCATCTGCGCTTGGACGGCATCTCGATCGCTTTCGCTGGCCGCCGCGTACTGACCGATGTCTCCTTCGCAGTTCCCGCGGGGGACCGGACGGGACTGATCGGGGAGAACGGCTCGGGCAAGACGACCCTGTTGCGCATCATCGCCGGCCTGACGTACCCCGACGCCGGTACCGTCAGCGCCACCGCACCGGGCGGACGAGCACCGCGCATCGGCCTCCTACACCAAGAACCACCCTTCCCCGCCACAGCCTCGATCGCCCAAGCGCTGGAATCGGCGGTAGCCCCGCTGCGTGCGGCCGCCGACGCCGTCGACGCAGCGGCCAGTGCGCTAGCAGCTGAGCCTGATGACCAAAGCCTGGCGCGCGGGTACGCCGAAGCACTGGAGACCGCCGAGCGGCTCGGGGTGTGGGAGGTCGATGCGCGCATCGACGCGATGGTGACGGGACTGGGCCTGGGTGACCTGCCTCGCGACCGTCAGACGAGGCGCCTGTCGGGCGGGCAGCGGTCGCGGCTGGCGCTGGCGTGGCTGCTGCTCTCGGCTCCCGACGTGCTCCTGCTAGATGAGCCGACCAACCACCTCGATGATGCCGCCACCGAACACCTACGCGGCGTGCTGTCCACGTGGACCGGGCCCGTGTTGATCGCCAGCCACGACCGGGCGTTCCTGGACGAGGCGGTGACCTCACTCGTCGACCTGGACCCTGCCCCCATCCCGCACGCCGTCGCCGGGCCGCTCGTCGGTGATGGTGACGGCACAGGCATCGGCATCACCCGGTTCACCGGCGCCTACACCGATTACGTGCACGCCCGACTGGACGCACGGGAACGGTGGGAACGCCAGTACCGCGACGAGCAAGCAGAACTCAAGCGATTGCGATCGGCCGTCGGTGAGAACCAGAGCGTCGGTCACCGGGACTGGAAACCTCGCACTGAAGTGCGCATGGCGCAGAAGTACTACGCCGACCGCAACGCCAAAGTGGTGGCCCGTCGAGTCAATGACGCTCGCACCCGATTGGCCGACCTCCAGGAGCAGCAAATCCGCAAGCCACCCAAGGAGCTCCACTTCAGCGGACTCACGGCCGCACATGGTGTCGAACGCTCCCAGCGGACCTGGCCCGGCCCGGTGCTGACCGTCTCCCGCGCGGCGGTCGCTGGCCGGCTCGCGCCCACCTCGCTGACCGTGAGCTCGGGCGAGAAGTGGCTGATCACCGGCGCCAACGGCTCGGGTAAGTCCACCCTGCTCCACCTGCTCGCCGGTGACCTCGACCCGACCTCGGGAACCATCAACCGGCTGGCCGGTGTACGTGTCGGTCTGCTCACGCAAGAAGTCGACCTGCCCGACCCGCAGGAGCGCGGCGCAGATCGGACCGTACGTCAGGCCTACGAAGACCTGGTCGGGATGCGGCGGGCCGAACAGGTACCGCTGAACACCTTCGGACTCATCGCAGCTCGAGATGAGCGCCGGCCCGTCACAGTTCTCAGCGTCGGACAACAACGCCGACTGGCCCTGGCGGTACTCCTCGCCGACCCGCCCGACGTGCTGCTGCTGGACGAACCGACCAACCACCTCTCACTCCTGCTCGTCACCCAACTCGAAGCAGCCATCCCCACCTACCCAGGCACCGTCGTCGTCGCCTCTCACGACCGCTGGCTTCGGCGCACCTGGACCGGCCAACACCTCGACCTCCACGGCACCTGACCTCGGCGGCCTCATCGGAACCCACTAATCTGGCCCCACCAAAGGGATGGATGCAGCCATGAGAAGCCGCCACATCAGTACCGTCGTCTCCGCGGATCCCGCAGCGGTCTACGCCTTCGCGGCCGATCCCGACAACCTGCCCCGGTGGGCTGCGGGGCTCGCCCGCTCCGAGGTCTCGCGAGACGGCGACGTCCTGCGCGCCAGCTCGCCCATGGGCGAGGTCACCGTGCGCTTCGCGCCGGCCAACGACCTCGGGGTGTTGGACCACGACGTCACCCTGCCAACGGGGGCGACGGTCACGAACCCGCTACGCGTGCTGGCCCACCCCGACGGCGCCGAGATCGTCTTCACGCTGCGCCAGCTGAAGCTCAGCGACGAGGAGTTCGAGCGCGACGCCGCGATGGTCGAGGCCGACCTCGCCCGCCTCAAGGCGATCGTCGAGCGACAGAACGCCTCGACCGGCCTGCGGCCACCGAAGCCCGAGCGATAGCATCGACGCGATCAACGACGCTCCACACACGCAACGCCCGCGGCGCCTGTCCGCGAGGCCTCGAGAGGGGAAATCTCCTTGGACACGCGCACCCTCGGCCAGCAAGGCCTCACCTCTTCCGCCCTCGGTTACGGCGCCATGGGCACCGTCATCGCCTACGGCCCAGCCGATGAAGACGAATCGATCGCGGCGATCCGGCGCGCTCATGAGCTCGGCACCACGCACTTCGACACCGCCGAGATGTATGGCTGGGGAGACGGCGAGCGGCTGCTCGGCGCGGCGCTCGCGCCGATTCGCGACGAGGTGACCATCGCAACCAAATTCGGCCTCACGCCCAGTTGGGGGCAGAACTCCCAGCCCGATCACATCCGCGAGGTCGTCGACAACAGCCTGCGCAACCTCGGCGTCGAGGTCATCGACGTCCTCTACCAGCACGCTCCCGACCCGAACGTGCCCGTCGAGGAGGTCGTGGGCACGATGAAGGAGCTGGTGGCGGCCGGAAAGGTGAAGTACGTCGGCCTGTCCAACGCCGGCGAGGACGACATCCGCCGGGGCCACGCCGTGCACCCCATCTCGGTACTGCAGGCGCAGTATTCGATCTTCGACCGAAAGATCGAGGCGCTCTTTCCGGTGCTCGACGAACTCGGCATCGGGCTCGTGGCATTCTCCCCGCTCGCGCGCGGATTCCTCACCGGCGCCGCCAAGCCGCGGGAAGAGCTCGGGGCAGATGATCGTCGCCACCAGATCGCCATGTGGGCACCGGAGAACTTCGCCGGGAACGTCGCGATGGTCGACCGCCTTGCGCAGCTTGCCGAGAGCAAGGGGATCAGCGTCTCGCAGCTTGCGCTGGCTTGGCTGCTGGCGCAGAAAGACAACGTCGTCCCGATCCCGGGATCGCGCAACCCGCAGCGGGTCGAACAGAACATCGCGGCCGCCGACATCTCACTGACCGACGACGACCTGGTCCGAATCGCCGAGATCGTCCCCCACGGCGGCCACGGGGCCTAACCCCGCAGGAGTGACCATGCCGACCAATGCTGCAGCACAGCATGCAGCGCGTCGGCGGCCACGACTCCTCGCATGCGGGGCTCTGGTACTCGCGCTCGTGGCCGCCTGCGCCACCGAGCCCGACCCGCAGCCGGCACCGGCGAGCCCCGCGCCGCCCGCACCCACCCAGGAGGCGCCCACGAAGGCACCGACGCAGGAGCCGGAGCCCACCGCGCCACCGCCGCCGACCGAGCCGACCGTGCACGCCACGGGCCTCGACGCCCCGTGGTCGATCACCTTCCACGGCGAGGTCCCGCTCGTCAGCGAGCGCGACACCGCTCGCGTTCTGGAACTGGGCGAGGACGGCAGCGCGCGGAAGGTCGGCAGCATCGATGGCGTGGTGTCCCCAGGAGAGGCCGGCCTCCTGGGGATCGCGGCGCACGAGGACTACCTCTACGCCTACTTCACCGCCAGCGGCCAGAACCGCATCGAACGCTACGAGCTCGCCGGCGACCCCGGCGCACTCGAGCTCGGCGCACCCGAGACGGTGCTCGCCGACATCCCGGCTGCGTCCTTTCACAACGGGGGGCGCATCGCCTTCGGCCCCGACGGCATGCTGTACGCGACGACGGGCGACGTCAACGAGCCGGGCAGCGCACAGGACGTCGGCTCGCTCGCGGGGAAAATCCTGCGGCTGCGGCCCGACGGCGGCGTGCCCGACGACAACCCCTTCCCCGACTCCCTCGTCTACAGCTACGGGCACCGCAACGTTCAGGGCATCGCCTGGGATGAAGACGGCACGATGTACGCCAGCGAGTTCGGGCAGGACACCTGGGACGAACTCAACGTCATCGAAGCGGGCGGCAACTACGGCTGGCCCGCCGTCGAGGGCATGGGTAACGGCGGCGACTTCATCGATCCGGTGCAGCAATGGGAACCGGCCGAGGCCAGCCCCAGCGGCATCGCCGCGCACGGCGACCACCTGTACATCGCGAATCTGCGAGGCGCCCGGCTCACCGAGGTGCCCTTGAACGAACTCGGCAGCTCAAGCACCATTCTTGACGGCTACGGCCGGCTGCGCGACGTGGTCGAGGGCCCGGACGGCGCGCTGTGGGTGCTGACGAACAACACCGACGGACGCGGGCAGCCGGACGAGGACGACGACCGGATCATCCGGTTCGCTCCGGGCAGCTAAGTGGTCCGGCGACCGGCACCTACGCGATGGGCCGGCCGCCGGGACGCATGACTTCAGCCTCCGCTGGCTTGCCGCAGGAGCTCAGCGAACGGGGTCGGGTCGGCGAACTCATCCGCGACGAGCCGGCGCTTCGGCGCATCTGGCGCACCTGCCGCCGCGTCATTCGCGGTCCCCAGCTGCGCGGCCAGTTCGCCGGCCGCACGTGCGACGCGCCGCTCCAGGCCCTCGTCGCCGAAGTCGTCGGCCGCCGCGAACACGCCGGTGGGCAGCACGACAGCGTGGAGGTAGCTGAACAGCGGCCGCAGGGCGTGGTCGAGCACGAGGGAGTGGCGCGGGGTGCCCGCGGTGGCGGCGATGAGCACCGGCTTGGCGTCCAGCACCCCCTCCTCCAGGACGTCGAAGAACGTCTTGAACAGCCCCGAATAGGAGGCTGAAAACACCGGGGTCACCGCGATGAGCCCGTCGGCTCGCTCGACGGCCTCGATGGCCCGCGAGAGCTCGGGGCCGGGAAAGCCGGTGAGCAGGTGCTCGGTGAGCTGCTGGGCGACGTCGCGTAGTTCGACGACGGTGACCTCCACCTCGCCGCCCATCGCGTCGGTGGCCGCAGACATCAGCATGTCGGCGAGCAACCGGGTGGAGGAGGGGTTGGACAACCCGCCCGAGATGACGACGAGCGATGTCATCGCGCCACCTCCACGCCCTCGACGTCCTCGGCGCGGCGACCGGTGGCGGCGTCGGCCTCGGCGTACACGGTCGAGTCCGTCGGGCCGCCGGCGCGGGCCACCATGGTGGCGTGGGTGGGGGCCTCCGGAATGTGGGCGGGGCGCCCCTCGGCGAAGCCCTTGCGCAGGTCGGGCAGGATCTCACCGAGCAGGTCGAGCTGCTCCAGCACCGTCTTCAGCGGCAGGCCCGCGTGGTCCAACAGGAACAGCTGGCGCTGGTAGTGGCCGACGTAGTCGCGGAAGCCGAGCGTGCGGTCGAGCACCTGCTGCGGTGAACCGACCGTCAGCGGCGTGGCCTTCGTGAACTCCTCGAGCGAGGGGCCGTGGCCGTACACCGGCGCGTTGTCGAAGTAGGGGCGGAATTCCCGCACCGCGTCCTGGCTGTTCTTGCGCATGAAGAACTGCCCACCGAGCCCGACGATGGCGGTATCGGCCGGCCCGTGGCCGTAGTGTTCCCAGCGCTCGCGGTAGAGGCGCACCATCTGCTCGGTGTGGGACTGTGGCCAGAAGATGTGGTTGTGGAAGAAGCCGTCGCCGTAGAAGGCGGCCTGCTCGGCGATCTGGGGGCTGCGGATCGAGCCGTGCCACACGAACGGCGGCACGCCGTCGAGCGGCCTCGGGGTGGAGGTGTAGCCCTGCAAGGGGGTGCGGAAGCGGCCCTGCCAGTTGACGACGTCCTCTCGCCACAGCCGGTGCAGCAGCGCGTAGTTCTCGATCGCGAGGTTGATGCCCTCGCGGATGTCCTTGCCGAACCAGGGGTACACGGGGCCGGTGTTGCCGCGCCCCATCATGAGATCGACCCGCCCGCCCGAGAGGTGCTGCAGCTTGGCGTAGTTCTCTGCGATGAGCACCGGGTCGGTCGTCGTGATCAGCGTGGTGGCGGTGGACAGGATGATCTTCTTCGTCTGCGCCCCGATCCACGCCAGCGTCGCCACGGGAGCCGAGGCGATGAACGGCGGGTTGTGGTGCTGGCCGGTGGCGAACACGTCAAGGCCGATGTCTTCGGCCTTCTTCGCGATCTCCACCGTGGCCTGGATGCGCTCGAACTCGGTAGGCGTGCGCCCGGTCGTGGGGTCGGTCGTCACGTCACCAACGGTGAAAATGCCGATCTGCATGAAAGTCCTCCAACACGGGTAGCGCGACGCCCACCCGTTCGTGATGTGTCACGTAAACGTATCCAAATCTACGTGACGTGTCAACTAATGGGGTAGGCTGGCGGTATGCCAACGACAACAACCTGGCTCTCGGCCGCCGAGCAGCGCGCGTGGCGCAACTGGCTGGCCGTGGCCACGCAGCTGCCGACCGCCATGCACCGCGAGCTTCAGCGCGACGCCGAGCTGTCGCTTCAGGACTTCGACGTGCTCGTCCAACTCAGCGAGGCCGAGGGGCAGCGCGCCCGGGTCTCCGACCTCGCCGTCTCCCTGCAGTGGGAGCGCAGCCGGCTGTCCCACCACATCAAGCGGATGGAGGCCCGCGAACTCATCGGGCGTGAGGAATGCGCTGACGACGCGCGCGGGGCCTACGTCGTCCTGAGCGCCAAGGGGCGACGCGCCCTCGAGGGCGCGGCCCCGGCCCACGCGGCCACCGTGAAAAACCTGGTCTTTGCCGATCTCTCGGCCGAGGAGGTCGACACCCTCACGCGCGTGACGGACAAGATCCTCGCGCGCCTCGAGACGGCCTGACCGCCTGGGCGAGGGCCTGCGCCGGTGCGGGCGTCACCGTTATCGTCGGGGAATGAGCGACAACGAGCGGCTGCCCCGCATTCCCGACGACGACTTCCAACGCGTGCTTTGCGTCGTGGCCCACCCCGACGACATCGAGTACGGCACCTCGGCTGCGGTGGCGATGTGGACGGCGCGCGGCGTTGACGTCGCCTACCTCCTGCTCACCCGCGGGGAGGCCGGTATCGACACGATGACGCCGGCAGACGCGGCTGAGCTCCGGATGGCCGAACAGCGCGCCGCCGGGGCCGCCGTGGGGGTCTCCCAGGTCGACTTCCTCACCTACCCCGACGGCACCCTGACCTACTCACTCGAGCTGCGCCGTGACATCGCCCGGGCGGTGCGCGCGTATCGCCCCGACGTCGTCGTGGCCCAGACCTGGGCGGAAGAACCCGGCTGGGGGCTCAACCAAGCCGACCACCGGGTGGCGGGCCTGGCCACCGCCGACGGCGTTCGCGATGCCGGGAACCGGTGGGTCTTCACCGAACTCCTCGACGAGGGGCTCGAACCGTGGTCGATTCGCTGGCTGCTCGTCGCGGGCGACCCCCAGCCGACCCACGGTGTGGCCCTGAGCGGAGAAGCTCTGGAGCGCGGCATCGACTCCCTGGCGGCGCACGCGGAGTACTTCGCCGTGCTTGCGGACCACCCCTCGCCGCGCGAGCTGCTCACCGGATTCGCCGAGGCGGCAGGGCCGGCCCTCGGCGTCGAGCACGCCGTACTTTTCCGAGCCCACCAGCTCGGCTAAGGGGCCGAGGTCGGGGGCGCAGGAGGCGAAGCGCCTGTGCTCAGGCTCGCTCGTAACGCAGCATGCGGTAGCGCAGCCCGTTGGCGGCCGTCGCCCAGCCCTCTGCGGGATCGCTCGAGACGACCCGCCATTCCGGGCCGATCTCAGGTGCGTAGCGGTCTCCGTCGAACGTCGCATCGATCTCCGTGACGACGAGGACGTCGGCGTTGTCCATCGCCTGCTCATAGATCTGCTCGCCGCCGATGATCCATGCCGGCTCGTCGGCGACGAGGCCGAGCGCCGTGTCGAGATCGTGGGCCACCTCCGCGCCGGCAGCGGTGAAGTCCTGGTTGCGGGTGAGCACGATGTTGCGGCGCCCAGGCAGGGGACGGGCGTGATCGGGCAGGGCCAGCCACGCCTTGCGGCCCATGATCACCGGGGATCGGGCGGTGGTGCGGCGGAAGAACGCGAGATCCTCCGGGAGATGCCAGGGCATGTCGTTGTCGCGCCCGATGACGCGGTCGTGGGCCTGGGCCCAGATCATTCCGAGCTTCATACTGCCACCGGTGCCTTGATCGCGGGGTGGTGGCGATAGTCGTGGACGACGACGTCCTCG
>DATGSB010000366.1:0-7502 GCA_035303045.1 Actinomycetaceae bacterium
ACGCTCAATGCGGCCACATACAGGCTCGTCACCCGGGGTGCCATCATCGGGAAGTCGCGTTTGACCAGGGCCGGCATCGCCACGTTGGTCACCGCGATACCGGCTCCGGCCAACGCGGTCCCCAGCCAGAGATTCGCGTCCGCCCCGGGCAGCGAGCGCCAGATCGTGCCCACCAGAAGCACGCTCAGCGCACCGACCATCGTCAGCTCGATCCCGAACCGGCGGAGCAATGCGGTCACGAGGGGCGAGACGACGGCGAAGACGACGATCGGCACGGCGCCGAGCGCCCCGAGCGCCGGATCACTCAATCCCGTGTCGTCCTTGATGAGGTCCAGGACCGGGCCGAGGGAGGTGAGCGCCGGCCGTAGGTTGACCGCGATGACGAGCACGGCCACGACGAGGTACGCGGTTGCCAGCCTCGGCCGGGGGCCGGGCAGTGTCACGTCAACGGCCCAGGGGAGGGGGTGCGTGACAGCTGCGCGCCGACGGCTTCGGCCCGGCTCATGTGGTAATGCCGCTCACGGGGCCATTCCTGCGTCCACCCCAAATGCGTGAAGACGTAGTCGAGCAGGTTGCCCGTAAAGCCCCACACCCAAGACCCCCTCACGGGGAAGCCGACGCTGTGCATCCCCTCGATCGCGACGGTGGCACGGGATTCGGGATTCAGCAGCTCGGCGACGGAGACGCGCAGGGTGTGGAGTACTTCGGCCTCGTCATTGGTGGAATGCCGGCCCGGCCGGTCCGACCACGCGAGCACTGGCGTGACGATGTTGTTGCTGATGGGGACGGCCACCTCGGGCAGCGTGCCCATCACCTCCACCCGATCCGGGGCGACGCCGATCTCCTCGTGCGTTTCGCGCAGCGCGGTGTCGACGAGCGAGGCGTCGCCCGGTTCCCGGCCGCCCCCCGGTAGCGCGATCTGCCCGGGGTGGTGGCGGAGCCACGGGGCCCGCTGCACCAAGAAGATGTCGACCTCCGGGGACGGCTGAGCGCGCCGCTGTCCCTCAGTCCCTTCGCCCGGTTCGACCGGGGCGAACAGTACGAGCACAGCGGCTTGGCGAAACCGGCCTCGATAGGCTGGTTTGACCTGATGGGGGCCGCCGAGAGGGGGCACGTCCCCCCGCGCCGAGCGCTGGGCGAGGACCGCCAGTTCGGCCGGGAACCGCGTGCTGCTCACTCCTCCAGCGTATCGCCCGCACTGAGGCAGTGGGCCGGCGTCGTGGCGGTGACCCGCGAGCGGTAGCCTCCAGCGCGTGGATCCCTTTGAGCTTCGCTGGGACGACGATCTCCTGCTCGCACCGCCGAGCAGCGCGGACGTCGATGTGGTGACGGCGGCCTGTCAAGACCCCGAAATCCAGCGCAACACACTGGTTCCGGCCCCCTATACGCGGGAGGACGCCGAGGAGTTCGTCGACGGCTACGCTCGCGACTCGTGGGCACGATCTTCCCCGATCTGGGCCATCTACCAGCGTATGGATGCGGCCGAAGCTCGGGGTTGGGCGTTCCGTGGCGTCGTCGGCCTCGACGGGGTCGAGGACGGCAGCGGGGAGATCGGCTTCTGGCTGGCTCCCGAGGCCCGGGGGCGGGGAGTGGCCCACCGGGCCGTGGGCCTGTGCCTTGACGCCGGATTCGGCGTCGTCGGTCTCGAGCGAGTTGAGTGGCGGGCGTTCGTGGGCAACTGGGCGTCGTGGCGCACCGTGTGGCGCCACGGATTCCGCAAGGAAGGTGAGGTGCGAGGACTCGGCGTTCAGCGCGGACAGCGGCGCGACCAGTGGATCGGAACCCTGTTGCGGGACGATCCGCGCGAGCCGGCGCAGCCCTGGGACGGGCCGCGGTAACCACACTCGGACACCGCACCAGCGACAATGGGACGATGACTGTGCGCCCCGAACCTCACGATCTGCCCGCAAGCAATCCCTTCGCGACACCGTGGGCCGCCCCCTTCCGGCTGCCCGACTTCGCACGAATCACGACCCCGGAGATCGCTGCGGCCGCGGCCACCGGACTCGACGCGCAGCGCGCGGAGTGGGAGGCGATAGCCACGAACCCCGCCCCACCCGATGTCGCCAACACCCTCGAGGCGCTCGAAGGCAGCGGCGAGCTGCTCGACCGGGTGTTGACCGTTTTTCACACGCTGGTCTCTTCTTGCGCCGACGACGAACTGCGCGCGTTGGAGGTCGAACTCGCGCCCCAACTCGCAGCTCACGAGGATGCCCTGTATCTCGATCGCCGGATCTTCGCCCGCCTCCGCGCGCTCGACGAGGCGGCCGGTGACGAGCGCACTGCGGCGCCCCTCGAGCCAGAAACCGCCCAACTGCTCGCCGAGTACCTCAAGGACTTTCGGCACGCAGGCGTGGAGCTCCACGACGCCGAGCAGGCACGCCTGCGTGACTACAACGCGCGAATCACCTCGCTGGAGACGCAGTTCGCGCAGCTGGTCGTGGCTGCCATGGACGACGGCGCCCTCGTCATCGACGACGCCGATGACCTCGCGGGTCTCGACGACGAGACGCTGGCTGCGCTGCGTCGCGCGGCGGCCGACCGCCAGCGGGAGGGCTACGTCATCAGCTTGCAATTGCCCACCCAGCAGGCTCTCGCGGCGCAGCTTCGCGACCGCGAAGTCCGCCGACGCCTCCACGAGGCCTCGATCACCCGTGGCACCGGCACACACGCGCGCAGTGACACCAGGGCCCTCGTGCTGGAACTCGCACGGTTGCGTGCGGAACGCGCCCAGTTGCTCGGCCACGCCCATCACGCCGACTACGTCGCCCGCACCGCCACCGCCGGCACATCGGAGGCGATCAACGAGATGTTGGGCCGGCTCACGCCGCCCGCAGTAGCCAACGCCCGCGCCGAAGCTGCCGATCTCGCCCTCCGCCAGAACGAGCCCTTCGCCGCGTGGGACTGGGCATGGCAAGCCGAAGCCGCGCGGCATGACCGCTTCGCTCTCGACGACGCGGCCCTGCGGCCCTATCTCGAACTCGATCGCGTGCTCACCGACGGCGTCTTCTACGCCGCCGAGCGCCTCTTCGGGATCACCCTCACCCCGCGGCCCGACCTGCGCGGTTACGCGGAGGACGTGCGGGTGTGGGAGGTGATCGATGACGACGGCGAGGCGCTGGGACTGTTCCTCGGTGACTTCTACACGCGCCCGGGCAAACGGGGCGGCGCGTGGATGCACAATCTCGTCGACGAATCCCACCTGTTGGGCCACCGGCCGGTCGTCGTCAACAACCTCAACATCACGCCGCCGGCGCCAGGGGAACCGACGTTGCTGACCTGGGACGAGGTCATCACGGCCTTCCATGAGTTCGGCCACGCGCTGCACGGCCTGCTGTCCGACGTTCGCTACCCGTCGCTATCGGGCACGAACGTCCCCCGCGATTTCGTCGAGTTCCCCTCCCAGGTTTACGAGATCTGGGCCACGCACCCGCAGGTCATCAGCCGATACGCCCGTCACCATCGCAGCGGAGAACCGCTCGACGACGAGGCGATTGCCGTGCTGCAGGAGGCGAGTAACGCGGGCCAGGGGTTCGCCACCACCGAGTACCTCAAGGCCGCGCTGCTCGACCAGGCGTGGCACCAGCTCGGCCCCGAGGAACTGCCGCGTGAGCCCCAGGAGGTCGTCGAGTTCGAGCGGGCGGCCCTCGAACGGGCCGGCGCTGGGTTGGAGCTCGTGCCCCCGCGCTACCGCTCGACCTATTTCAACCACGTTTTCGGTGGGGGATACGACGCGGCGTACTACTCCTACATCTGGGCGGAGGTGCTCGACGCCGACGCCGTCGAGTGGCTCGCCACCGAGGCGGCGCGGGGCGCGGACGGCGGCCTCAACCGCGAGGCCGGGCAGCGACTACGTGAGGAGCTGCTGTCGCGAGGGAACAGCCGCGACCCGCTGGAGTCCTACCGGCGGCTGCGCGGCCGCGACGCGCAGATCGGGCCCCTGCTGAGGCGCCGCGGCCTCGAGGGCGGAGCCGAGGGCACAGATAGAGTCGATTCATGACGAGTGAGCCCGCGCTGCAGCCAGAGGAAGAAGTCGTCGACATCTGCCGTCGACTCATCACCATCGACACCACCAACTACGGGGACAACAGCGGCCCCGGTGAGCGGGAAGCCGCCGAGTACATCCGCGATCTCCTCACCGAAGTGGGCTACGAGCCCCAGCTCATCGACTCAGATCCCGGGCGGACCTCGGTGTTCCTGCGCATTTCCGGCGCCGAGCCGGACCGCCCCGCCCTCGTCGTCCACGGCCACACCGACGTCGTGCCGGCCGAACCCTCCGAGTGGCGCTACCCGCCGTTCTCGGCAGAGCTCGTCGACGGGGTGATCTGGGGCCGTGGCGCCGTCGACATGAAGGGCATGGACGCCATGATCCTCGCCGTGGTACGGGACATGGCACGCAAGGGCTGGCAGCCGCGGCGGGACCTCGTCATCGCCTTCTTCGCCGACGAGGAGAACGGCGGCGTCAAGGGATCACACTGGATGGTCACCCACCACCCGGAGCTTTTCGCGGGCGCCACCGAAGCCATCAGCGAGGTCGGCGGCTACTCCGTGCAGATCGCAGGCCAACGCGTCTACCTCCTCCAAACGGCAGAAAAGGGCTTGGCGTGGCTGCGGCTGCTCGCCCGCGGAACCGCCGGGCACGGCTCGCAGATCAACAGCGACAACGCGGTCACCCAACTCGCGGCCGCGATGGCGAGAATCGGGCGCCACGAATGGCCCATCAACCTCACCCCCACCGTGCGGCAACTGCTCCACGGCGTCGCCCAGCTCACCGGCAAGACCTTCGACGAGGAGGACCCGGACGCCATCGGCGAGCTCATCGAGGCGCTCGGCTCGGCCGGAAAGTTCGTCGGTGCCACGCTTCGCACGGGGGCCAATCCCACCCAGTTGACGGCCGGGTACAAGGCCAACGTCATTCCCCAGCGAGCGGAAGGCACGATCGACGTGCGCTTCCTGCCCGGGGAGGAGGAAAACGTTCGGCTCACCCTCAAGGAGCTGGCCGGCCCGGACGTCGCGATCGAAGACATCCACGCCGACATCGCGGTGGAGGCGCCGTTCGAGGGGCACCTCGTGGAGGAGATGATCGCCAGCCTCGCGGCCGAGGATCCAGACGCCACGGTGCTGCCCTACATGCTGTCGGGCGGCACCGACAACAAGGCCCTGTCGCGCCTCGGCATCGCCGGCTACGGTTTCGCGCCGCTGCAGCTCCCGGCCGACATGGACTTCGCGGGGATGTTCCACGGGGTGGACGAGCGGGTGCCCGTCGACTCCCTGAAATTCGGCACGAGGGTGCTGGAACGCTTCCTGCGACGCGCGTGAGGCCCGGTTAGCCGAGCGTGGAGGGAACGCGCATCATGCGGCGGCGCAGCCACACCTTGCGTGTCCCGCCGGAGTAGATCCGGGTACGGGCGAGTTCCCACCTGCCGTACTCGGCCTCCTCGGTGAGGAGCCGCCGGACTTCGGAGCGCGACGCCTCGCGGGGCAGTTCGACCACCCGGAACTCGAAGTGGCTGGCGCGGAAAACGGCGCGCTCTCGGCGCGAGCGGCTAGCGACGTTCGACATAACCATCCCGATGCGGATCGCGGGTGCCTTCCATACTGGAGGGCACCTTAGCGCGTCTCGGGATGGCGGTGTGTCACGGGCGCGAGCGCGGTACGGTTCTGGGCATGGCTACTGATCCTCGTGCTGCTCTCGACCGGTTCATGGCTGCGCTCGAAGCCCACTTCGAGGTGGCGCGCACCGTGGGTGATCCCGACGCCCCAGCGCTTGAGGCAGCGGCCAACGCCGTCGAGGACGCGTTCTTCACCTACGACGACGCGCTGTACACCCATTACGAGGTCGACATCCCGCTCGAGGCCTACGGCGACGACGACGATGACGAGGACGACGAGGACGACGAGGACCTGGACGAGTTCGACCTCGACGAAGACGACTAGCGAGGCTCCGGGGCCTCAGGCGTTCCGGGTGGCGGCGCTCACGTCGGCCAATGCCTCGCGGATCGGCTCCGGGAGCTCCAGATCGGCAGCGCCGAGGGTGGCCCGCAACTGGGCCGCCGTCCGTGCTCCAGTAATCGCGCTTGCCACGCCGGGGGTGTCTCGCGCCCACGCCAGCGCCACCTCCGCCGGGGAGCGTTCCAAGCCATCGGCGGCGGTCGCCAAGGCCTCCACGATCCGGCCGGCCTCCTCCGTGAGATAGGGCTCGACGAAGCCACGCAGGTGGGCCGAGGCAGCCCGCGAATCGGCCGGCACGCTGCGGCGATACTTGCCGGTGAGCACGCCGCGGCCCAACGGCGACCAACCGAGCACACCGAAACCCAGGCCCGTGGCCGCAGGCAACATCTCCCGTTCGGCGCCGCGGTTGAGCAAGGAGTGCTCCACCTGCACGGCGGCGAGGCCCGTGCCGTCCTCACGCAGCCCGGCAGCCAGATACGCGCTGAGCCACGCCGGGTGGTTCGACAGGCCCACGTAACGTGCGCGCCCGGAGGACACCGCGTAACGCAGCGCGCTCATCGTCTCTGCGGGGTCCGTGGCCAGATCCGGGGCCTGCACGAGCCACAGGTCGAGGTAATCCGTGCCCAGTCGCGTGAGGCTTTCATCGAGGGTGTCGAGCAAGGTGCCTCGCGAGGAGTCGACGACGGGACCACCGGGAAGGTCGCGCACACCCGCCTTCGAGCTCAGGACCACATCCCTGCGATGGACGTCGCGCAGCAGGGCTCCCACCACCTCCTCGGCCAAACCTTGGCCATAGGTGGCGGCCGTATCGATGAGTGTGCCGCCCGCATCCAAGAAGGCGGTGAGCTGTTGCCCAGCCTCGTGTTCGTCCGTGTCGCGCCCCCACGTCATGGTGCCCAGTCCGATACTCGAGACGAGCAGCCCACTGCGGCCGACCCTGCGAAATTGCATGAGCCCACCGTAATGCTCGCCCGGCGCGCCGACGCACCATCGGGTGAGATGAGACGCACCAATGCGTGAGATGGCCTGGGGCTCTGACGGTCCGGGTTAGTCTGCAGATGTGAGGTCTTGGATGCAGCCCGATGTGCCGGAACTCCCCGGGCGCGGGCAACGAATCATGCTGTGGGATAGCGCGACGCAAGGTAAGCGTCCCACCGCGACTGACGGAACCGCCCACATGTACGTCTGCGGGATCACCCCGTATGACGCCACCCACCTGGGCCACGCCAACACCTACGTGGCCTTCGACCTGCTCGTGCGGGCGTGGCGTGACGGGGGCCGCGACGTCAACTACGTGCAGAACATCACCGACATCGACGATCCGCTGCTCGAGCGTGCGGAACAGACCGGCGTTGACTGGCAAGAACTCGCCGCCGAGCAGGTGGAGCTCTTCCGCCACGACATGGCCGCACTGCGCGTGGTCCCGCCGCGCCATTACGTCTCGGCCGTGGCGACGATTCCGCTGGTCGTCGACGCCGTGACGGCGATGCTGGACAGCGGCGACGCGTACCGGGTCGACCTGCCCGAGGGCGCCGGTGGCGACCAGCCCG
>DATGSB010000367.1:0-3254 GCA_035303045.1 Actinomycetaceae bacterium
TGACGGCCACCTTGAAATCCTGCGCACGCTCCGCCATGAGGGTCAGCGCCATCGTCAACGACGAGCCGGCCGCCAGGCCGCACATGATCGCCCACACGACGATGAAATCGGGGGCGAAGATGAGGCCAACCGCACCAACGAGCCCCAGGGAGGGAAGCAGCATGGGGGTCCATCGCCGCAGCGATCCCTCGAGGAGGAACGGCACCCCCAGCGATCCGAGCAGCCCGACCATCTGGTAGATCATGACGTTGAATCCACCGACGGTTTCGCTGTGCCCGAACGACGTCGACATCGGGGCGATCCACGTGACGAGGATGTAGAAGGCGGCCGACTGGCTGCCCATGTAGAGGGCCACTTGCCACGCCACCGGATCGGACCAGATCCGCGTCTTGATCCGCTCGGGCACGACTCGCCTGTCACGCGGCCGGTCGTAGCTGCGCTGCCATGCCCCCCACAGCACGATGGCCAGCGGGAGGAGGGCTCCCATCGATAGCAGGGCGATGCGCCAGCCCGCGCGCGTGCCGCCGATCTCAATGTTGGAGATGGGCACGACCATCCCCGCCATGAGCGCTCCTACCCCGCCCAGCAGCGCGGAGTAGAGCCCGGTCATCTGCGGGACGCGCAACGGAAAGTCGCGCCGGATCACCGCGGGCATGAGCACGTTCATGAGGGCAAGGGCCGCGCCGATGACGGCCGTGCCGACCCACAGGTTGGCCACCAAGCCGGGCAACGAACGAACGATCGTCCCGACGAGGAGCAGGATGAGGGCCCACATCATCACCCGGGTGAGGCCGAAACGCCGACTGAGGTCGTTGGCGACCGGAGAGATGAGGGCCCACGCGATGAGGGGAACGGAGGCCAGCACCCCCAGCACGCTCAGGGGAGTGCCGATGTCGGCGCTGATTTGCTCGAGCAGCGGCCCCAGGCCGGTGATCGTCGTGCGCATGTTGGCCGCGATGACGCATACGGCCAAGAAAAGCAGGACGCCGGCCCGCCCCCTGCTCCCCATGAGGGAAGGTTGTGAGGTCATTGGGCTCGAGAGTACCGCCCGGTACTCCGCCGGGCCGATGCGGCGCTACGCTGCGCCATAACCAAGGGAGCAATGATGGCCGAGAGGTCACGCCAGCCGAAGCACCACCGCGGGCCAGACTCGTGGGTGGCCCGCCCGGACGTCGACGACGGGACGGTCTCCGCCGCCACCGGACGCGGCTGGGAGGAATGGGTCGCGCTCATCGACTCAGGGCCCGGCCGCGAGGCCAGCCATACCGCCATCGCGACGTGGCTACGGGAGCGCCATCGCATCGATGAATGGTGGGCCCAAGGTGTCACCGTCGGCTACGAGCGCATCATCGGCCGGCGGCTGCCCGGCCAGCGGGCGGACGGCACGTTCACGGTGAGCCGCAGCCGCACGTTGCCGGGCGACATCGCCGCCGCACGCGCCCTGCTTCTCGACGACGCCGCCCGCGCAGAGTTCTTCCCGACCCTGCACACGACCCTGCGGTCACGCCCGTCGGCGAAGCAGCTGCGCTTCGCGGTAGTCGACGACGAATCGGGCGCCGAGGCCGGGCAGATCGGAATATCGCTCGATCCGGCACCATCGGGCGTCAAGCTCGTCGTCACCCACGAAAAGCTCGGGTCCCCCGAGGCCGCCGAGCGTTGGAAGGACTTCTGGGGCACATGGATCTCGGGCGTCGAGCTGCCCTGAAACGCCTGCTCGACTGCATCCAGCGGCGTACACTTTCCAGATGGAAAGCGAATTGCCGCCTGAACGGGAGGCGCTTCGCAGCGTCGACGCGATCAGATCACGCAAACTTCCCGCGCCTCGCGGGCACGCGGCGCTGCAGCTCGCCTACACAGTGTTCTTCGCTGCCTACGTCGGCGTGGTCGTTTACACCGCCTCCGCCCAGCGCAGCACCTTCGGAAGCACGATGCTGCTAATCCTCCCGCCGGTGGTCATTTCGAGCGGTCTATTGGGCGGCACGAACGAACGCTTCCGCGCTCGCCGACGCGCCGGTGTCGGCCAATGGATCTCCTCCGGCTGCTTCGCCATCGTCCTCTTCGGACTCCTCTTCTGGGGGCTCTTCCGGGGGCCCGGCGGTGACGGCTTTCCTTGGTGGCTGACCCCCATAGCCGTGGTGTCGACACTGCTGATCTTCGGCATCCCGCCGCTTCGCGTGCTACTTCGCTCCCCCGGGGCTGGGGCTGAGCGGAGGGTGATGCAGCCGCTTTCCCGCCCCGTGCGCGTCACCACGACGCTCATTGGCGGCTTTCTGGGGGCGTCGGCCGCGACCGCGCTGCTGCCGTCCGCAGCGCTCGTGAGCATGGTGTTCGGAATATTCGTCGTCGTCTCGATTGCCGCCGTGCCCGCCCCCTGGGGGCTCGCTCGTGCGGGCTACGAATGGCGCTTACCACAGTGGGCGGGCTTCGGGATCGCGGCGCTGACCCTGTTCGCATTGGCCTTGCTCATCACGGCCACCGATATCGTCTCCCGCGGTGTGGCCGTGTGGGCGGGAGTCGTTGTGGCGGTGTCCATCATGATGTCCACCTTCGTTCCCCGGCGGCGCCGTGGCACACCCGCGACATGACCTCGACCAGGCGCTCCTGACCCCGGTGCGCCTCTCGCTGCTCGCTGCCCTGCCGGGGGAGGTCGAGCTCGATTTCGCAAGTCTTCGCGACTTACTCGAAACCGGGGATTCGGTGCTGAGTAAGGCCATCTCCCATCTGGAAAAGCTCGACTACGTCAAGGTCGCCAAGGGCGCCATGGGCACGCGCCCGCGAACCTGGGTGCGCTCGACGGCGAGGGGACGACGCGCCCTGGAGAGGCATGTGCGGGCGCTACGCGCAATTACCGAAGATCATCACCGGTGATGGTCGCCCGCACACGTTGGTGGCCGCAGCAAATCGTGCGCCAGGGAGCTACCACTGGTAATTCGTGCCGTGTTCGATGTTGTAATACATACCGATGTGGGTATAGAAATTCATCGCGCCAAACAGCAAAAAGACGATTCCGCCCATCGCCCACGCCCACACCACCCAGCGCAGCAGGCGCACCTTTCCCTTCCACAATGCGTAAGCGAAGAGGAGGCATCCAAGAGCGACGATGCCCCACAAGCCCCCAAGGAAGGTCGCCTCGATCCACGGTATGTGGCCGACGCGGCCGCTGATGGGCTCTTCCGGCGGCGCGGCACCCAGTTGATATCGCACGAACGTGATTGCGAGGACGCCCATGCTCAAACCCAATGCTGCGACAAAGA
>DATGSB010000368.1:0-8840 GCA_035303045.1 Actinomycetaceae bacterium
ACGACGGCCGCTGGACCGGCCACCTCGAGACCTCCCCGCTCGTCGGTGAGGCCCGCGCCGCCTGGCTGGTGCGCTACGCGCGCGAGGAGAACTTCGACCTCTCCGGGTCCTACGCCTACGGCGACAGCTATGCCGACCGGCCGTGGTTGGAAACGGTCGGCCATCCCAGCGTCGTCAACCCCGACGCCGCCCTCTACCGCTACGCCAAGGCGCAACGCTGGCCGGTGCACTCCTGGACGAAAACCTCCGAGGGGTGGCTGTCGCCCGTCGTGCGCTCGATGACGAGTGAGCGACACCCGTGAGCACATCTACCCAGAGCCTGGGAACACGCGCCCTCATCACCGGCGGAACAGCGGGACTCGGCCTGGATTTCGCCCGGCAACTCGCCGCCGAGGGACTCCACCTCGTGCTCGTGGCGCGCAACGCCCAGCGCCTCGCAGATACCGCCGCGGAACTACGCGAGCGCTACGGTGTTGGAGTGGAGACTCTGACGGCGGACATGGCGAGTCGCGAGGACGTCGCCGCGATCGCGCGACGCCTGCAGAGCCCGGAGGACCCGATCGACGTGCTCGTCAACAATGCCGGGCACGGCATGCACCTGCCGCTGGCCACCACCGACATGAGCGAGCACGACCGCTCGCTCGATGTCATGGTGCGCGCCGTCCTCGTGCTCGGCGGTGCCGCGGCGGCCACCATGCGTGAGCGCGGCAGGGGTGCAATCATCAACGTCGCCTCGGTGGCCAGCTTTATCCCGATGGGCGCCTATTCGGCCATCAAGGCTTGGGTGCGCACCTATTCGGAGTCCCTGTCGATCGAGCTGGCGGGAACCGGCGTGCGCGCCATCGCGCTCCTGCCCGGCTGGGTCCGCACAGAATTCCACGATCGCGCCCAGATTCGTACCAGCTCGATACCGAGTTTCCTGTGGCTATCATCGCCACGAGTTGTGCGGGACTGCCTCGCGGCACTTCGACGCGGTAAGGACCGTTCGATACCCTCGCTGAGGTTTCGAGTGGCGGTGTTCCTTGCCCAGCACGCGCCACGCCCGACGGTGCGCTGGGCCGCCGCTAAAATCAAGGGAGGACGGGAGTGAGCATGCACGAGGGGGCTTCGATCCCCACGGGGCCGAGCGACTCCGGAGCGGGTGGGGCACGCGACGAGGCCACGGGCTCTCGGGCGGCCTCCGACGCCTCGGAGGCCACTGCCGCGCGCTCACGTCGCCGCCCGGCGCCGGCCGGTGTCACTCCCACGCGACGCTACAACGCGCTATGGCACCGCTTCTGCCGCACCTTCTCCCAGCGCCTCCTGCTGCGCAGCGTCGTTCGCTCCGTGACCACGCTCAAGGTTGAGGGCCGGGACAACATCTCCTCGCTGACGCGGCCTTATGTCATGGTGGCCAACCACACCAGCCACCTCGACACGGCGGCGATCATCTCGGCCATGCCTGCGCGGGTCACCCGCCACCTGGCCGTCGGGGCCGCGGCCGACTACTTCTACTCCCGCTGGTGGATCAAGGCGCTCACGTCGCTGTTCTTCAACACCTACCCGATCAACCGGCCCGGCCGGGAAAGTCGGACGGGCAAGGGCACCTCGCAGCGCCTCCTGCGCGAGAACGTGCCGATTCTCGTTTACCCCGAAGGGACCCGCTCCCGCGACGGACAGATGCGCCCGTTCAAACCCGGAGCCGCCGCGCTGAGCATCTCCGCCCGGGTGCCCTGCGTGCCCGTGGCCATTCTTGGTGCCCGTGCCGCAATGCCGGTGGGCCGCTTCTGGCCCAAGCCCGGTCGTCCGACCGTCAGGGTGTTCATCGGCCGTCCGATGCACCCCGCCCTCGGCGAGAAGCCGCGGGAGTTCTCCGAGCGCATCGAGGCCCAGGTGCGCCTCATGCTCGAGATGCAGACGCCCTACGTCGTCCCAAGCGCCACCCGCGCCCGGCGCCGACTCGACTCCCAGGAGGAAGCTTCGTGACCGGTGTCAAGCACCAAAAGTGGTGGGGTTGGGGCGTCGAGGGTGTCGCCTTCCGCCATGACGACAAGCCGCGGATGGCGCCGTTCGTCATGGACAAGATCGGGTTGGACCTGTCCGCACCCGGAAACCCACCGCCCTCCTTCGACGACATCGAGGTCCCGCCGAGTCGGCTGGACGACGAGCTCGCCGCCGAGCTGCGGGATGCCGTGGGCGACAAGCACCTCGTCGTCGACGACTTCGACCGCGTCGTGCACACCTACGGCAAGGGCCTCATGGATCTCGTCAAGGTGCGCGCCGGCATCCTGCCGCGGGTGCCCGACGTCGTCGTCTACCCCGGCGATGAAGCGCAGCTGCGCGCCGTCGTCGACGCCGTCGTCGCGGCCGACGCCGTCCTCATCCCGTTTGGCGGGGGCTCGAATATTTCGGGTTCTCTCACGCCCCGGCCTGACGAGCAGCGCCAGGTGGTGTCGCTGGACATGGGGCGCCTCAACCGGGTGCTCGACGTGGACGAACGGGCCGGGCTGGCCCGCGTCCAGGCGGGGGTGTTGGGCCCCGACCTCGAGGAGCAACTCCAGGAGCGGGGGTGGACGGCGGGCCATCAGCCCGACAGTTTCCGCCACTCGACCCTGGGTGGCTGGATCGCCACGCGTTCCTCGGGCATGCAATCCGACAAGTACGGCGATATCGCCGACATCGTGCGCGGGATGCGCGTGGTGCAGCCCGGCAGGGTGATGTCGCTGCGCCCGTTGCCGGCAACGTCCTCCGGCCCCAGCGTGCGCGAGATGATCCTGGGCAGCGAGGGTCGGCTCGGCGTGATCTCCGAGGCGTGGATCCACGTGCACCGAATCCCGGAAAACCGGGAGATCGTCGCCTATCTCTTCCCGACCTGGGGTGCCGCCCTCAAGGCCATGCACGAGATCTCGATCTCCGACGCCTCTCCGAGCGTCACGCGCGTGTCGGACGCCAATGAAACCGCGTTCTCCTTCTCCACCCAGAAGGCCTCACGGGGCGTCAAGGGCGCGGTGCAGTCCGCGCTGTTCGAGACGCTTCGCCGCCGCGGGTGGGATCTCGACAAAGTCTGCCTCAGCTACGTGGGCTACGAAGGCGGCGCGGCGCGCGTCCGGGCCGAGAAATCGATCGTCGGCAAGATCGTGCGGGCCCAGGGCGGCATCAAGCTGGGTAAGGGACCCGGCGCGTTGTACGACCAGAAGAAGTTCGACACCCCTTACATCCGGGACTTCCTCCTGGATATCGGGGCGCTGGCCGACGTGTCGGAGACCGCGGCGCCGTGGTCGGAACTCATGAACGTCTACACCCACACGATGCGCGAAGCGCGCCGGGCCTTCGACGACCTCGGCGCGCCCGGATTCATCATGTGCCACTTGTCGCACAGCTACCACTCCGGGGCATGCCTGTACTTCACCTTCGCGCTCGTGCCCAACGCATCCGATCCCCAGGGACAGCTCGATCAGTACTGGCACGTGAAGTCAGCCGTACAGCAGAGCTTCGTCGACACCGCGGGCACGATCTCCCACCATCACGGCGTAGGAACCGACCACGCGCCGTGGCTCGAAGAGGATATCTCCCCCGCCGGCACGCAGACCATGGTTGCGCTGCTACGCGGGGTTGACCCGGGCGCCAACCTCAACCCGGGCACGATCTTGCCCGCCGAGCGCGAATGGCGCGCTGCGGATTCGACTGCGGGCGCCGGCGGCTAAGGCCTAAGCCCCCTGAAGCCGGCCGGCTAGGACCCCTTGAGCATCTCCGCGACGGCGAAGGCCATCTCGAGGGACTGCTGGTGGTTGAGGCGAGGGTCGACCAGCGTTTCGTAGCGCCGCGCCAATGCCCCTTCATCGATGTCGGCCCCGCCGCCGAGCACCTCGGTGACGTCGTCGCCCGTGAGCTCGATGTGCAAGCCTCCGGGCACCGTGCCGACCTCGCGGTGGGCCTCGAAGAACCCCTTGACCTCATCGAGAAGCGTGCTGAAACGACGGGTCTTGTAGCCGTTGGGAGACGAGAAGGTGTTGCCGTGCATCGGGTCGCACACCCACGTCACCGGCCCGCCGCGCTGGCTGACCTCCCGCAGCAACGGCGGCAGCACCTCACCGATGCGGTCGGCGCCCATGCGCGTGATGAAGGTAAGGCGGCCCTCGATGCCGTCGGGGTTGAGCTTCTCCTGCAGCGCCAACGCCATCTCAGGGGTCGTCGTCGGCCCGATCTTCACGCCGATGGGGTTGTGCACCCGCGACAGCATGTCGACGTGCGCGCCTTCGATGTCGCGGGTCCGTTCGCCGATCCACAGGAAGTGGGCGGACGTGTTGTACGGGTTGCCCGTGCGCGAATCGATGCGAGTGAGCGCCCGCTCGTAGTCGAGCAGCAGCGCTTCGTGGCTGGAGTAGAAGTCGACCGTGCGCAGCGTGTCGAAGTCCGCGCCCGCGGCAGCCATGAACCGGATCGCACGATCGATCTCGGCCGCCAACCGCTCGTAGCGCTTGTACGCCGGATTGGAGGTGAAGCCACGGTTCCAGTCGTGAACGAGCCGCAGGTCAGCGAACCCCCCGGCGGTGAAGGCCCGGATGAGGTTCAGCGTCGTGGCCGACCGGTGGTAGGCCGTGAGGAGCCGGCGCGGGTCCGGAATGCGGCTTTCCGGGGTGAAATCGTGGCCGTTGACGGCGTCCCCGCGGTACGCGGGCAGCGACACCCCGTCGCGGTCCTCCATGTTGCTGCTGCGGGGCTTGGCGTACTGGCCGGCCATGCGGCCCATCTTGATGATGGGCAAGCTCGCGCCATAGGTGAGCACGACGGCCATCTGCAGGATGGTCTGGATCTTGAGCCGGATATTGTCGGCGGAGGCCGACTGGGCGAAGGTTTCCGCACAGTCGCCGCCCTGCAGTAGGAACGCCTCGCCGCGGGAGGCCTGCGCGAGCTTCGTGCGCAGCGCATCGGCTTCGCCGGCAAAAATGAGCGGCGGCAAGGCGGCGAGTTCCGCCCCGACCTCGGCGACCCGATCGGCGTCGGGATACGGCGGCTGCTGGCCAGCGGGTAGCTCGCGCCAGCGGTCAAGACCGCGAAGAACCTGGGGGTCAGCCTGAACAGTCACGCGCTACAGGATACGCCGCCCCGCAACCCCCGCCGACCACGGTCCACGGGACGGGCGCGGGCTGCGCTGCCACCGGCGCCTGCCTAGGAGCTCGCCGCGGCGGCGGGGGCCACGTGCTGCCCGAGGGATGCCATGAGTTCGGTGAACCATGCCTCGGTGATGTCGAAGCTCTTGCCCCCGGCAATGCGCGGAAACGCGATTGTGCCGAGCTTGCCGCCGTCCTCCTCGTCGTGACCGATAACCCCCGATTCGTCGCGCAGCGCGGCGTCGACGGCGGCATCGACCATCGTGGCGATGAGCTCGAGATCCTCCTCGCTGGCGCGAGCCGAGCGAGAGAAGTAGCCGGACTTCTGGACCATGACCTTCTCCGCGCCGATGAGGTCGGCGAACTGCTTGGCGAACCATTCGCCGGGGTTGATCGTGTCGAGCTTGACGTGGCCGAACGGGTCGCGCTGGACCTCCTCCCCGCGCGCTTCCATCTCCGCCACGATGTCGGGAACTCCGGCGCCTTCCGACAGGAAGATGTTGACGTTGCCGAGGGAATCCATGATGCCGCGTAGGCGGTGTGCTTCGGCGGCGATGTCGATGCGCATCTCGGGCAGGAACACGCCGTGGACGTCCCAGCGCTCCTGGCGCAGACCAAGGCCCGGGTTCCAGTCGTCGCGTGCCTGCACCGAGGCGTGGTAGCGGCGGGCCGCTTCGGCGGTGAGCCAGCCGCAGTGGCGACCCATGACCTCGTGCACGATGAGCATGCGGGGGTTGGAGCGGTGCTCCCCGATGATGTTTTGCGCGAAGCGGCTGGCTTGCTCGGCGGCCGTCAGCGCCCCCATCGACTGCGCGATGGGGATGATGTCGTTGTCGATCGTCTTCGGGAGCCCCACAACCGTCATGTGGTAGCCGTTGTCCTCGAGGTAGGCAGCCAGATCCGCGGCCGTGATGTTGGTGTCGTCACCGCCGATGGTGTGCAGGACGTCGACCCCGTCTGCCCGCAACTGCTCGGCCGCAACCTTCAGCGGGTCGTCGCCGTCGTTGACGAGGCCGCGTGAGACGAGGTCGGCGGTGTTCGTCAGTTTCACACGCGAGTTACCGATGGGGCTTCCGCCGAAGTTATGCAGCACTCCGGCGCGAAGGCGGGCCTCGTCGTCGATGACGATCTTCGTGCCGGTGAGCAGCCCGTGGTACCCGTACTCGTAGGCGATGATCTCCGCCTCTGGCGCCAGCTCGGTGTAGCGCTGGATGAGGCCCCCGACGGCCGAGGACAAGCACGGGGCAAACCCGCCTGCGGTCAGTAGGGCAACACGACGGATCGACATGGGCATCCTTTCGACGGCCGACGCCGCATCCGGTGCGGCGACACGAGCTCCTCCGCTCGACCCACATCCTAGGCGGGCGGAGAGGCGGGAGGGCGGGCGGAGGCGTAGCTGCGCGTCACTCGAGAAGTTCGCGGCCCTGCGCGAGCTCCTCCTCCGTCGGCTGCGGCACCTCGGCCGGTGGTGCGACGCGCCCGCCGGGTGCCGGTGTGGGGCGGGGGCGGGCGGCTCGGGCCTTGACCGATGCGGCATAGCTGTCGACGTACTCCTGGCCCGACAGCCGCATGATCTCGTACATGATCTCGTCGGTCACCGACCGCAGGACGAAGCGGTCGTTTTCCATCCCCTGATAGCGGGAGAAGTCGAGCGGCTCGCCAATGACGACGCCGATGGGCCGTAAGCGCGGGATGCGTTTACCGAGCGGCTGGGCGATATCGGTGCCGATCATGGCGACCGGCACCACCGGGGCGCCGGAGATGAGGGCCATCCGCGCCACTCCAGTCTTGCCTCGGTACAGACGGCCGTCGGGACTGCGCGTGCCCTCGGGGTAGATGCCGAAGAGCTGCCCTTTGGCCAGCCGCTTGAGGCCGGTGTGCAGCGCGGCCTCGCCCGCTTTGCCGCTGCTGCGGTCCACCGGAATGGTGCCGACTCCGCGCATGAAGCCGGCCACGGCACGGCCCTTGAGGCCGCGGCCGGTGAAGTAATCCTGTTTACCGAGAAAGACGAGGGGGCGCCGCACCATGAGCGGCAGGAAGAACGAGTCGATGACGGCGAGATGATTGGAGGCCAAGATGGCCGGGCCCGATTCGGGGACGTTCTCGGCGCCGCGAATCCACGGCTGGTAGAACACCTTGAGGGTCGTGCCCAGCGTCGCCTTCATCAGGCCGTAGAACACGGCGTGCTCCTTCTCATCGCTGGCCGAGGCGGGTAGTCACTGTAACCGCCGAGAGCACTTTAGGCTGAAGGGCATGGCGGACCCTAGTCGTGCACGCGGAGCCGACGATCCCGACGACGACCTCGAGGCGCAGTGGGCTGACCTCACGCGCCGGCTCGGCGAGTTGGAGCTGCCCGAGGACGTCTCGGACGTCCGGGACGAAGCAGAGTCGGCCGGCGTCCACCATGAACGTCCGCTCGGTCCGCGTGATTACTCCCCCGATCCCGACGACGCCGACCTCGTCGACGGCTTCACGCCTCCGGATCCGGATCCGCTACGCGATGCACGGCCCGCCGTCGTGCTGGGCTGGGTACTGACTTTCGTTGGGCTCTCCGTCCTCGTGACGATCGTCGCCGTGTGGCGAAGCGCCCCGGGACTTGTCCTGCTCGGCGCGGCGAGCTGCATCATCGGCGGCGTCGCCCTGTTGCTGTGGCAGCTTCCCTCCCACCGCGACGACGACGGCAACGGCGCCATCGTTTGAGCACCTCAGCGACTTAAGCGCGGCGATGGCCCGGGGCGAGCGGCCATGGCATATCGTAAATCACCGGCCCCGTTTCCGACCCCCTGCCACTGGAGCCAGCATGGACGAGATCCGCGTACCCCTTCTAGTCGAGTCGCCGTCGACGATGAGCATCTCCGACCTCCTGATCGAGCAGGCGCAGAAGAAGCCGACGAACGTGCTGCTGGAGAAGAACGAGGGCGGGCAGTGGCGCACGTTCACCGCAGCCGAGGTGCTGGAGCTCGTCGAGAAGGTCGCCAAGGGGCTCATCGCTGCGGGGGTGGAGGCAGGCGATCACATCGCCATCATGTCGCGCACCCGATTCGAGTGGACGATCTTCGACTTCGCGATCTGGCACGCCGGGGCCATCCCGGTACCGGTGTACGAGACGTCCTCGGCCAGCCAGGCGCATTGGATCCTGCGTGATTCCGCGGTCCGGGCGGTCATTGTCGAGACTCCTGCCCACGCCGAGCTCATCGCTGAGGCACGCAACGAAGCGGGTGACGAGGGCGAGGAGCACCTCGGGGGGCTGCCCGATCTGGGCGAGGTCTGGGTCATCGACGACGGCGCGCTCGACCAGCTCGCCGAACGCGGGGCCGACGTCAGCGACGAGGACCTCAGTGCGCGCCACTCCCCGGTTGGCCTGGACGACGTGGCCACGATCATCTACACCTCGGGCACGACCGGCCGCCCGAAGGGTGCGGTGTTGACCCACGGCAACTTCGTCGAGCTCACCCGCAACGCTGCGGTCGACCTTGCCGAGGTCGTGTCCGCGCCCGGCTCCCGCACGCTGCTGTTCATGCCGCTGGCCCACGTGTTCGCCCGGTTCGTCGGGGTGCTCACGATCACGGCGGGCGTTTCCTTGGGGCACACCCCCGACACCGCGACCCTCGTGGAGGACATGGGCACGTTCCGCCCGACGTTCATCCTGTCGGTGCCGCGGGTGTTCGAGAAGGTGTACAACTCTGCGGAGCAGAAGGCGGCCAGCGGCGGGAAGGCCAAGATCTTCCAGTGGGCGGCCAAGGTGACCAT
>DATGSB010000369.1:0-4160 GCA_035303045.1 Actinomycetaceae bacterium
GAGGGCGTCGGTCAGCTGCTCGAGTTCCTCGACCCTGTCGGCCAGGCGGCGGGCGCGTCCGTCGCGTGCGGAGTACCCCATGCCCAATTGGTCGACGGCGACCACGCGCCAGCCCAGTGGGGCCGCCGCTTCGAGAAGGCCCCGCCAGAGGTAGGACCAGGTGGGGTTGCCGTGGACGGCGAGAATCGTGCCGCGGGCGGGCTGGGTGAGATCGGCGTTGTTGTCCAACACGTGCCATGTGGCGGGCGGGTTCCCCTGAGCCGCAGCCACGGTGATCGTCCGGCTCCAGTGTGGGCGTAGTCCGGGCAGGTCGGGCGGGACGATCACGGCATCCTTCCGCTCAAGGGTCTTACCACGCGAGCTCGAGCATGGCGGTGTTGAGGCCGGAGCCCACCCCCATGCACAGGACGCGGTCTCCGTTGCCGAGCTTATTCGCCTCGGCCGCAAGTGTCATGGGTAATGAGGCGGGCCCGACGTTGCCCCACTGGTCGAAGGTCACGGGCACCCGGTCGGCCGGTAGGTCGATGGCCTCGATGATGGCGTTGGTGTAGGGGGTGGAGATCTGGTGGGTGACGTAGCGGTCCATGTCCTCCCAGGCGAATCCGGCCCCGTTCGTCGCCTCCCGCCAGGCCGCGACGACGAGTTCGAGGCCGTGGCTGAGGAGCCCCGAGGTGTCGGTGTACATCCCGGAGAGGTTTCCGACGCACAGCTCGTGGTGCTCGCTGCCGGCTCGCGTGACCCCGCCCACGATGCGGTGTGCGCCGGGGTGGCGGTCCGCCGGACCGATGACGGCCGCGGCCGCGCCGCTGCCCAGGGTGAGGGAGGCGAATTCGCGGTGGAAGTCCTCGCGGGTGGAGTCCTGCCGATTGAGGCGATCGATCGTCGCCTCCTGGGTGGCTCGGGAATCCTCGGCGTTGACGATGACGGCGTAGTCCAGTTGCCCGGCATCGATCATCGCCGAGGCGAGCATGATCCCGTTGATGAACCCGAGACAGGCGTTGGTGATGTCGAAGTTCACTGCGGCCGGCGACAGTCCCAGGCCGTGGTGCACGCGCACGGCCACGGAGGGCTCGAGGTAGGTGCGGGTCACGGAGGTGTTGATGAGCAGGCCGACGGCTCCCGCCTCCACTCCCGCCTCCGCAAGCGCCTTTGCGCCCGCTTCGGTGGCAGCGTCCTCGAAGTCAGTACCCGGGTTCCACCACCGGCGTTCGACGACGCCGCTGAGCCGCTCCAGAAGGTTCTTCGGCAGCCGCAGTCGCCGCCTGGCGCCGTCGAGGCGCTGCTCGAATTCAGCTGATGTCACCCGGACGGGAGCCTCGATGTGCGTGACGGACAACAGGGCTGCATTGCGGTATCGAAAAGCCGCGTTTCCCACCTGGTTCACCCCGTGAAGCTACCGTCCCGTCGAGTGCGTTGCACATTCGCCCATCCCCTGGCGAAGGCCCGAATTATCGATGGCCAAGCGCAGATCTTACCCGCGGGGGCGGCGAGCGTGGGATTATAAAGACGGATGTAGGTTGCGGGAACTGGGAGGCTAGGTGACGACGGCGCACCTGTCAGCACGGCCGGGTGATTTCGCCCCGGCCGTGCTCATGCCCGGTGACCCGCGCCGCGCCGAGCGGATGGCCGCCGACCTTCTCACCGACGCGCGGCTGGTAACCGACGTGCGCGGCATGCTCGGCTTCACCGGAACCGTCAACGGCGCGCCCTTGAGCATCATGGGCTCCGGCATGGGCCAGCCCTCGGCGGCCATCTACGCCACCGAATTGTTCTCCCAGTTCGGGGTGCGCCGCATCATCCGCGTGGGCACGGCAGGCGCCATCGCCCCCGGCGCAGCGATCGGAGACATCGTCATCGCCACCGCCGCGCATACCGACTCAGGCATGAACTCGGCCCGTATCCCGGGTGTGCACTTCTCGGCTAGTGCCTCGTTCACCCTGGCCCGGGCGGCAGTCAGCGCCGCGGAGAGCACGGCGACGCCGGTGCATGTGGGGCCCATCTTCTCCACCGATCACTTCTACCGCACGGTGCCCGGTCAGCTCGAGGCGCTCCAGGGTCACGGGGTGCTCGCCGTGGAAATGGAAGCCGCCGCACTCTTCGGGGTGGCCGCCGAGTTCGGGGGCGAGGCGCTTGCGGTCCTCACGATCTCCGACCACCTGCAACATCCCGCCGCCCCCCTGAGCGCGACCGAACGCGAAACTCGATTTCATGGCGCCGCGGCGCTCGCTGTCGCGGCGGCGTTAGCGCCATGACGACGTCCGCCCCGCGCCCAGCACCGTGGCGACTTCCGGCGGCCTACACCCGGCCCCCGCTGAGCACCGGGCTGTCCCGGCCAGCGCTCCTGCGACAGCTCGACCCCGTCGCGGACGGCTACCTGGGGCTACTCGTGGCACCGGCCGGCACCGGGAAAACAACGCTCATGGCGCAGTGGGCGGCCCGCTCCAATCTCCCAACGGCGTGGTGCCGGCTGGACAGCAACGCTGCCGCATCGGATTTCAGCGGATGGCTATGGCAAGCCTTCAGGCCGCACCTCGGGCCGGACGTCGGCCATCCGGCGAACATCGATGCGCTGATCGACTCACTCGCCGACCACGACCACGGGCCCCTGCTGTTGGTCATCGACGACCTCCATGCGATTCGCGAATCCCAGCCGGCGCACGATCTCGAACGCTTCGTCCTCGCGGCTCCCCCCACCGTGCGCATCCTGCTGGGCTCGCGCACGATGCCGCGGGTCAATCTCGCCCGGTCCGAGCTTCCCCCCCTCGTGCTGCTCACAGAGGACGACCTGCGGTTTCGCACCTGGGAAGTCGAGAAGCCGTTTCACCACGTGCACCGCTCTCCGCTGCCACCTCACGACGTCGCCGCACTCACCCGCTACACCCAGGGGTGGGCGGCCGCGCTGCAACTTTTCCACCTTTCCACCGCGGGCAAGCCCCCCTCGGAGCGCCGCCAAGCCGTCGAGGCGCTGGCCGATCATGCCAGGTATGCCCACCACTACCTCTCGGCCCAGGTGCTCGCGACCCTCCCGGGTGCAACCCAGCAGTTCCTCGTTCGCACCAGCGTCTTCGACGTGCTCACCGTCGAACGCTGCGATGCCCTGCTGGGAACCGCTGGTTCGCATGAGATCCTGCGCGACCTGGTGGACACGCAGACGTTGACGACGACCCAAGACGGCGGTCAGACCTTCACCTACCACGACGTCCTGCGCCGGCATCTCGAGACCGCGCTGCGCGAGGAGAAGGGCGCAACCGCGACGCGTCAGTGGTATCGGCGCGCTGCCGAAGTCTTGGAGGCCGAAGGGGCGGTCGTCGAGGCGCTGCGGGCTCGCGCCCGCGCCGAGGACTGGTCGGGGGTGACCTCGCTGCTGGCCTCCCACGGCCACCGGCTGTTCAACACTCCTCGGGACTATCCGCCGGCGCCGGACTGGACGACGCTCGTGCCCCGGTGGCTCACGGAATCGGACCCGTGGTGCGCACTGGCGGATGCGCGCCGGCTGCTCAAGGAGGGACAGCTGACCCAGGCCGACGAGGCCGCGCGGCGGGCGCGGGACCAGTTCGCCGAATCCACCGGGCGACGCATGTGCGACGACGTCATCGCCGCGGTTGCCGCCTGGCGAGATCCCACCCCCGTGCCGCGCCGCACCTGGCGCCACCTGCTGCGCGCCGCCAGCCGCCGCCAGCCCTTGGCCGTCGTCGATCAAGCCAAGGCGCTGCCCGGCGCAGGCGGGCGGCTCGCGGAGGCCGCCGGCCACCTGCTGGGCGGGCAATGGCATCTGGCCACCCCACTGCTGCAGCGCCTGGCGAGCAGTTCCCCCGCCGGAGGCGCTCCAGCATTGACCGCCCAGCTCGTCCTCGCGGCACTCGGTGAGATCCGCGGCCTCGACCCAACCCGCCGCGCCGCGGCCGAGCGCCCCGCATTTGACGACATCGCTCGGGAGGCCAGCGCCCACGGCCTCATGTGGTTGTCTCGCCTCGCCACCGGATTCTCCCTCGCGCTGCGCCGCAATCGTTCCCGACACGATCTCGCCGAGATCCTCGAACCGTACGAATCGCGCGGCGATGCGTGGGCGGCCGCGCTCATCGCGCTCGTCGCGACGTTCGTCGACGTGCGCGAGGGGCAGTCCCAGGTGGCCGAGCTGAGCGCCGTGGGCCTGCGGTTCC
>DATGSB010000370.1:0-3650 GCA_035303045.1 Actinomycetaceae bacterium
GCCTCACGCGCCGGCACCTCGTTACCAGCGATCGTCACGTCCTCCTCGGTGTGCACAATCGCCCGCCGCAACGCCTCCAGCACGTTCTCCGCAGGCACCGGGTTGCCATCCACGATCACCGACTCCTCAGAGTTCGCGACCGCACCGATCAGCGCCGCAATCGCCTGCTCAGCCGGGAAGGTGTTCGCCCCGATCTCCCCATCCGGCGCCGACGTCAACTCGTTAGCAAACATGACGCCCACGTCGTACCCGGTGCCGGACCACGCCTCGATCAACTGGCGCCGCTGCTCAGGGGTGCCGTCCACGAACGTCTGCAACGCCTGCGCACCGTCCTCACCGGCGAGCACCATCTCGTTGACCATCGCCCGCCCGGCCTCCTGCATGTCAGCAGGCAAGTCCTCCCGGATCTGAGCAGACGCGGTGAGGGTGTTCTCGCGCCAGTTCGCGACAGCCTCGGCCTGCTTCTGCATCTCGCCGATCCAGTCCTCCATCGACGCAGTACCGGAGTCGGCAGCCTCGGCGGCGGCGTTGTAGCCGTCGATGATTCCCCCGAACGACGCGGCGGCCTGGCCCATGCTCTCGATCCACTCATCGAGCCGATCGCGAGCCTCGCTCTGGGCGGCAGCGACCCCCTCGAGCTTCCCCGCATACTCGCCAGCGGCTTCGGTCGCGCTCTGCGCCTCCGGGGTCACGGCACCGAGCGCGATGTTCAGCAACATCGTGTCGTCAGTCGCCAGGCCCGCATCCTCCGCAATCCCGACCAGCGCCTCACGCAGGCCCGGGATCTGATCGATCAACTCGATCGCACCCTGAGTGGTCGAAACCCCCATCGAGTCGGCCAGGTTCTCAAACGCCCGCTGCGCCTCTGGCAGGTCCGTGGTCGCCAGGTGCGTCAGCCCGGCCCCGAAACTCTCGAGCATGTCGTCGTAGTCGGACATGTAGGACGTGACGCCAGGAATGATCGCCCCGAAGAACCGAGACATCTGGTCCGTGAACGACGGATCGGCGACACGCTCCATCGCGTCAGCGAGATCCTCGGCCTGCGTCTTGGCGACCTCGAAAGCGCCGAAGTCCAGGGTCGCCATCTCAGACATGAGCACATCGAGCCGCGCGTCCGCCATGGACTCGCCCGCGCCGGCAATGTCGCGGATCGAATCAGCAACCTGCTCGGCATTCCGCGCCACGCCGGGGCGAGTGATCGCGCCCATGATCGAGCCGAGCACTGCAGACGTGACGCCCAGTGCGGCACCGTAGCCAGCGAGGCGACCCACAGGCCCTGCCACGCGGCGAAGAGCATCCTGCGCCCTCGGCCCCATGGTGCCCATTCGGCCCAGCGCATCCCATGTCTCGACAAGGCGCGGGACGAGCAGCATGAACCCGCCAGCACCAGCGGCTGCGAGCCCGCCCAGGGTGGTGATGCCGGCACCAGCCTGGATAAGCCACGGCGGCAGGTCGCGCAGCGCGAACATCAGGTCAGATACCTGGTTCAGCAGCCCCACGAGCAGGCCGCCCCCCTCGGGGTCCACCAGCGGAGTCATGGCGATAGCGGAGATGTCACGGAACGCCGCCATCACGTCATCCACCGCGCCACGGAACGTGCCGCGCACCAGATCGGACGCGCCCTCGTAGTTCATCACCAGGCCCTCAGCGAGCGCATCGAGCGCCACGCCGGCATCCAGCGCCCCGGAGGTGACGTCCTCGCGGATCTGGCCGGCGGTCTTGCCCATGGCGTCGCCGATCATCTGCGCCGCGTCAATACCCCGGATGCCGAACTGGTTGAACGTCTCAGCCGTGAGCTTGCCCTGAGAGTTGACCTGGCCCATGATCCGGGCCAGCTCCTCGAAGTCCTGACTGCTGCCACCACTGGCCGCGACCCCCTCGGCGAGGGCGTCCATGTAGGGGATGACCTTCTCGGTCTCGATCCCGAAACCAGTCATCTGCTGCTGGGCGCGGATCAGGCTGTCGCGCATCAGCCACGAGTTCTGGCCGTACTCATCGAGCTTGCGCATCTGCTCAGCGGCGGCCTCAGTCGACCCGGTGACCGCGGTGAGCCCTTGGGTGGCGGTCTGGCGCAGGTTGTTGTAACCGATGCCCGTCTTGGCGACCAAGGCCATGAGGCCGGTCACCGCGCCGCCCACTATGGCGAGCGACCCGCCGACCTGCTGCCACTCCGCACGGTTCTCCCGCGCCGACCGGGCCATCCGCTGCATCGCAGACTGCGACTGCTGCGCCGTCTTCTGGTTCACATCGCCCAGGCCCTGAGCTGCCTTGGCAGCCCGCTGCATACCGGACTCAAACCCCGATGGATCGAGCGTCAGGCGGCTGGTGATCGTGCGATCGGCCACGGGATCACCCCCTCAGCGGTGTGCAGTTGTGGGAAACTCAGGGCATGGACGTTCAGGGAGAGACGCGCTACGACCGCCGCCAGCGCCTGCAGGCACGTAACGACCGCAACGCCCTCATCACGGGCCTGTTCGGTGTCGCGCTGTTCGTGCTCGGCATCTTCATTGGCGCTGCCAGCGGGGATGCCGGATTCGGCGGGATCTTCATGGTCCTCGGCCTTGTGGCCTTCGTCGCCGGCCTCATCTTCCGAGGCCGCCCCGTCCGCTAGCCCCCTAGCGTCTTGGGGTCGAACTGGACGCCCCAGATCAGCGCCTCGGGCGTGTGATGCTCAGACTCCTTCTGCGCCTGCGCCAACGCCGTCTCAACATGGCACCGCGTCGGCGGCGGCACCCGTAGCGCGAACTCAGTCTCAGGCGCCTGGCAGATCTCGCGCGGGTAGCCGCACTTGGGGCACAGCACCTCACGCCGGTACTGCTCCAACGCCAGCATCCACGCCCGCTCAGTGTCGTCCCACTCGACCTCGGGCCGGGACGCCACGAGCCGGCCCTGTTCGTCGTAGACGTACTCGGTGGTTGGCTCCCAGCCCGTGAACCGCTTCAGCGAGACGCCGAGTCGTTCGGCCGCCTCTAGGTCGCGTCGGAGTTCTGGGTCACGCGAGAGGCGGCCAGCGAGAAAGGGGCATCAGCGCTCTTCTGGTTCAGCCCCAGCACAGCGAAGAAGAACGGCTCCCACTGCGCCTGCGAGATCTCCTCAGTGATCTCGGCCCACGTGGCACCGTCGAACTCGACCGGATTGTCCTCGTGGTCGTAGGCACCGACGATGGTCCGCGGCCACGTAGAGCCGTCGCTGCCGAGGGCCTTGTCGACCGAGGACACGTCAATGTCGAACGCCTTGTCGACCTCGTCGCCGTCCTTCGGCGGATGAGCCGCACGGAACTCGGCCCACCGCTTCCGCTGCCACGCCTCCAGCTCGACGTAGATCGTCACGGCCCGCATCGCATCCTCGAGCTCGACCACCCGGGCCGCGGCCTTGCGCACCTCGGGGCTGTTCTCGCGGTCCTCACGCTTCGCCCGCCGCTGCGCGTCCTGCAGCGCCTGCTCGGCCCGCTCATGCTCAGCAGCGAGACTGAGGTCAGTGACGAGCGGCACGGTCCGGCGGGCACGCTTGATTACCAGGGTCATGTCAGGGGTCTCCCACGCGTATCCCACGCGCCGATGATTGGTGCACGCCGGGGCAGGGGCGCGTGGGAGACACCTGCCCCGGCGGCGTACATGGACGGGGCTCAGCCGCCGTTCGCGGTGATCACA
>DATGSB010000371.1:0-2277 GCA_035303045.1 Actinomycetaceae bacterium
TGCTTCGCGGCGTCCTTCATGTCGCTTTGCCCGCCACTACTCGACCCAGTCCCCGATGTCGGCGGTACTGCCTCGCCACCGCGGGGCCGGTCAGGAGTGTTCGGGTCCCCAGTGGGACGGTTGATCTCCTCGGTCATTGCTCGAGTCCCTTCGGTGCGGATCAGTGCTCGATATAGCGATATCGAGTGCACCGAGTTTGCACCGAATCGCGCCAGGCCGCCTGGTGAAAGCGAACGGTTTGACGCGGCAAGAAACGGTGCACGAGCCGCCCGGTTTCAACGACGAAACCTCGCTAGGGCCGGTGCGTAAATCGGTTCACAATCGCGCCGGAGTCGCTTCGCCTGCGCTCTTGGACGCCGCGTGCCCGCGGCCGGGTCAGGGATCGACGTGCTGGCGGCGGCGTTCGTCATACATGCGGGCCAGGCGGGAGATCAGCGGGCCTTCCGTCAGCTCCCGTTCGTCGATGCCCGACAGGGGCATGACGCCGCGCAGGCTCGAGGTGAGGGCGGCGTGGGGGACGTCGCGAAGAGTCTCTCCCGACACGGGCCGTTCCTCGATCTCCAGGCCGGCTGCCGGCGCCCATTCGAGCAGCAGTTCGCGGGTGATTCCCGGCAAGCACCCGGACGACAGCGGCGGGGTCACCAGCGTTCCGTCCATCTCGAAGACGAGATTGCTCATCGTGGCCTCGCAGACGTCGCCGCGCGTATTGAGCAGGATGCCTTCGTCGGCTCCGCGTCGCTGCGCGTCCGCGAGCCCGAGAAGGTTGGCCCCGAAGGAGAGGGACTTGACGCCTGACAGCGGCGAGCGCTCGTTGTGCGTCCACGGCAGGGTGACGGCGCGTTGGGCGGGTTGGCCATGGGAGATTCCGGGCGCGGCGGAGACGAGTAGCGATCCGTGGTCCTGTGGCCCCGCAGCCCAGGTGATCCGCATTCGGCCCTCGACCGGGCCCAGGTGGGAGCTGAGGGCTGCGACGGCGCCGCGGATGTCGTCGCGTGGGGGAGCGGGAAGCCCGATGCGTTCGGCGTTGTCGGTGAGACGGCGCAGGTGGCGGGTGAGCGCGAAGGGGTGGCCGTCGAGTAGCCCGCAGGTGGTGAACACGCCGTGCCCGAGCAGGAACCCGCGATCGGCTCCGCTCACGACCCGGGCCGTCGCGGCGTGGATTTCGCCCTCGTGCCAGATGACTCCTGTCACGGTGCCACAGCGCGATCGACGTCGAGGGCGTCGCTGGCGAGGCTCAGCAGGCGCTCCGCCTTGAGCTGGGTTTCATGCCATTCGCGCTCGGGGTCGCTGTCGTAGGTAATGCCCGCGCCCGTGCCGAAGCGCAGGGTGCCGTGGGCCTGGCCGGAGGTGGGAGACTCCCACCAGAAGGAACGGATCGTCACCCCGAGCTCGGCTTCGCCGCGGTCGGCGTCGATCCACCCGGCCATCCCGCAGTAGGGCCCCCGCTCCACCGGCTCGAGATCGGCGATATGGGCCAATGCCGCAGGCCGGGGGACTCCGGCGACCGACATCGGTGGCAAGAGTCGCTGGAACAACTCCCGCCAGGTGTGGCCAGTGGGCGGCTCGGGCAGTTCGCCGGTGACGGGGGCGACGAGCTGCACGAGGCCCGGCAGCTCCTCCACCAGCGGTCCGGGTGCCACACGTGCCGTGCTGGGAACACACAGCGGTGCAAGTTCAGCGCGCATTGCCTCGGCCACGAGCCGGCTTTCGGCATAGTCCTTAGGAACGAGGAGTTCCGGGCGGGGCGCCGTGCCCTTGACCGGGGCCGCAGAGACACGGGTGCCCTGCACGCCGAGGAACCGTTCGGGGGAGGCGCTGACGAGCCACGCCTCGCGGTGCCCGCTATCGGCGGGCACGTCGATGCCGCAGGCGTAGGTCGCCGGATGGTGAGCGGCGACGAGGTCGGCCAACGCCCCCGCCGACGGGCGCTCCACCCGCGCACCCAGGGGCGCCGACAGCACGCGGCAGAGATTGACTTGTTCGAGCTTGCCCGCCGCGATCGCTTCCCGGGTCGCGGCGACAGCGTCGACGTATCCCTGCTGGTCGAGCGAGCTGCGCCAGGTCGACGGCGACGGCCCACGCCAGGGGCGGGGCGGCGGTACGGGCCGTTCGTCGTCCACGCGCTGCACGTCAGCGAAACGCCAGCCGTGCACTCTCCCCGAGAAATCGCCGACGACGAACCACCAGCCGGAGCCCAGGGCCTCGGGATTGGCCAGCACATCCGCCGACTCCACGAGCTCGGCAGCCCGCCACGGGCCCGCCCAGGCGTGGGGTGCA
>DATGSB010000372.1:0-2503 GCA_035303045.1 Actinomycetaceae bacterium
CTCACCCAGTTCGCCGAGATCTTCCGGCGAAACGTCGCCGCCTCGGGTGTGATCCCGCAGATTTCCCTCATCCTCGGCCCCAGCGCCGGCGGCGCGGTCTACTCCCCCGCGCTCACAGACTTCATCATCATGGCCGACGGCACCTCCAACATGTTCATCACCGGTCCCGACGTCATCCGCGCGGTCACCGGTGAGGACGTGGGCTTCGAAGAATTGGGCGGTGCCGCCACCCACAACGAGCGCTCGGGCGTGGCTCACTACCTCGCCGCGGATGAAGACGACGCCATCGACTACGCCCGGGCGCTGCTGGCCTTCCTGCCCGCCAACAACCTCACCGACGCCCCGACGTGGGCCGCGGATACGGGTGAGGTCGAGGTGACGGATGACGACCGCGAGCTCGACACGCTCGTGCCGGATTCGGACAATCAGCCCTACGACATGCGCACGGTGCTCGAGCACGTCGTCGACGGCGGTGACCTCCTCGACGTGCAGGCGCTGTACGCCCCCAACGTCATCACCGCCTTCGGCCACGTCGAGGGCCACCCGGTGGGGATCGTGGCCAACCAGCCCCTGCAGATGGCGGGCACCCTCGACATCGCGGCGGCGGAGAAGGCCGCACGCTTCGTGCGCACCTGCGACGCCTTCAACATCCCGGTGCTCACCTTCGTGGACGTACCGGGCTTCCTGCCGGGCACCGACCAGGAATGGAACGGGATCATCCGGCGCGGCGCGAAACTCATCTACGCCTACGCGGAGGCGACGGTGCCGCTCGTGACGATCATCACGCGCAAAGCCTACGGCGGGGCCTACATCGTCATGGGGTCCAAGCAGCTCGGCGCCGACATCAACCTGGCCTGGCCCACCGCGCAGATCGCCGTCATGGGCGCGAGCGGTGCCGTCAACATCCTCCAGCGCGGCCCGCTGAAGAAGGTGGCCGATGAGGGCGGGGACGTCGAGGCCGAGCGGCAACGCCTCGTCGCCGAGTACGAGGACGCCCTCGTCAACCCGTGGGATGCGGCCGCGCGGGGGTACGTGGACGGCGTCATCGCCCCGTCCGAGACGCGGGTGCAGGTGGTGCGCGCGCTGCGGGCGCTGCGCACCAAGCGCGCCGACCGCCCTGCCCGCAAGCACGGCAACATCCCGCTATGAGCAGCACGGGAGGGGAGCAGGGCGAGTTCAGCGCGGCGCAGCTGCGGGTGGTGCGCGGGGAGCCCGACGACCACGAGTTGGCCGCGCTCGTCGCCGGCATCGTCGCCGCTGGGGCGGGCCAGGACGACGAGGACGAGGAGTCGACCGGCCCGGCGCCGTGGGCCGAGCCGGCCCGCCGTCTGGGCGTTCGCTCCCCCGGCCCGCACACGTGGCGCTGGTCGCTGCACCCCTGACGCGCAGAAGTGGTCCGCTCGACCGGCAAGCGGCTGGGAGCGGACCACTTCTGGCTGCCTGCAGCGCAGTGCGGTGGCTCAATAGCGCCGGGGGAACACTGAGCGCCATCGGGCGGGATGGCTGACCGCACGCGCTACGGCAAAGTGGCGACCACGTGAGTGGCCGCGTGGCCCATTAGAACCCGCCGGTTTCGCCGCAACGGCCAACAGGCCGAGATTCAGCCTTCTTTCACCCACGAGTTCACCCTGCGCCGTTCAGCACGTGACACGGGCGGCGGCCCCAGTAGCCTGCAGGCGTGACTGCTGAATCCCCTGCCCCGTCCCGCCGTCCCACCGCCGTCGATGCGATCGCCGAGGAATTCGTCCGCGACCTCGTGGCCCTCGACCCGGCCGCCGCGACGTCCATGGGCCTTCCCGGCCACGACGACCGCCTCCCCGACTACTCCCCCGAGGGCTGGCAGGCGCGGGCGGAGTCGACCCGGGCCACGCTGGCTCGGCTCGAGCGTGCGCAGCGCGAGGACGACGTGGACGACGTGACGATCGCGGCCATGCGGGAGCGCCTGGGCATCGAGGTGGAGTTGGCGGACGCCGGGGAGTGGCAGCGGGCGCTCAATGTGCTTGCCAGCCCGATGCAGGGGATCCGCGACGTCTTCGACCTCATGGACACCCACAGCGCCCAGGATTGGGAAGTCATCGCCGCGCGTCTTGCGGCGGTGCCCTCGGCCTTGGCCGGCTTCGGCGCGTCGCTGCGCGAGGCCGCTGGCCGCGGGCAGGCCCCGGCGATCCGCCAGGTGCGGGCCTGCATCCGGCAGGCCGAGGAACTCGCCGTGCCCGGCAGCTTCTTCGACACCTTCACCGCCGGCGCCCGGCCCGGCGGCGCCTCCCCGCAACCGGGGCTGGCCGCTCGACTGGAGGAGGGCGCAGCCGACGCGCGGCGCGCCTACGGCGAGTTCGCCCGGATGCTCAAGGATGAACTCGCACCACGCGCCGCGGAGCGCGACGCCGTGGGGCGGGAGCGCTACGAGCTGTGGTCGCGCTACTTCCTCGGCGCGGCGGTGGACCTGGGCGAAACGTATGAGTGGGGCCAACACGAGTTGGCCGAAATCATCGCCGAACAGGAA
>DATGSB010000373.1:0-4852 GCA_035303045.1 Actinomycetaceae bacterium
GGCAACGGCTCCGGCAGCTCGAGCTCGGGCAGCTCGTCCGGTGGCAGCGGAAGCTCCAGCAACTCGAGCAACTCGGGTTCTTCGAGCTCCGGGTCCTCCAGCAGCGGCGCCACGGGGACCAGCAATAGCGCGGTCACCCACACGGTGGGTTCCGGCGACACCGTCTCGGCCCTCGCCGCCCGCTACGGCACCACCGTGCAGGCCATCATCTCCGCCAACAACCTCAACAGCCGCGCCCTCATCATCGTCGGCCAACGCCTGACCATCCCCGCGACGGTGACCCCGGTGTCGAACTCCGGCGGCAGCAACGACCAGCTCGTCGGCGATACGTTCCTTGGCCGCACCTACCCCTCGTCGGTCGTTGCCGCGGCCAACCAGAACAAGGCCACACTGCTGAGCATGGATGTGCCCTCCCGGGCACAGATGCAGGCGATGGTGCGCAGTGTCGCCGTCGAGATGGGGGTCGACCCGGCGTTGGCCCAGGCGATCGCACAGCAGGAATCCGGCTTCGACGCCCGCGCCGTCTCCCCCGCCAACGCAGTCGGTGTCATGCAGGTCATTCCCAGTTCCGGCGAATGGGCGTCGAACCTCGTCGGCCGCCAACTCAACCTCCTCGACCCCCACGACAACGTCGTGGCCGGGGTGGCCATCCTGCGGCAGCTGCTACGCAGCGCGCCCGACTTCGACACCGCCGTGGCCGGCTACTACCAGGGACTCGCCGGCGTGCTGCGCGACGGCATGTTCTCCGACACCCGCAACTATGTGGCCGGCATTCACAACCGCATGGGCAACTTCAGCTAGGCGCCGCGTGCGGGCCTCCATCACGGCCCACCGCGACACCGCCGAGCGCCGCCCACGGACCGCCCGGCCGGGCGCATAGGATCCACGTGTGTCCACGACCACGAGTGACCCGCTCATCGGCCGCATTGTCGACGGCCGGTACGAGGTGCTCGCGCGGGTGGCTCGTGGCGGCATGGCCACCGTCTACGAAGCCCAGGACACGCGACTCGACCGCACCGTGGCGCTCAAGGTCATGCACCCCCACCTGGCCGAGAGCAGCGACTTCGTCGCTCGCTTTCGCCGGGAGGCACGCGCCGCGGCACGACTGAACCACAACGGCATCGTGGCGCTGTACGACCAGGGCCACGACGCCGAGCTCAGCTACCTCACGATGGAGTTCGTCAGCGGTACGAACGTGCGGGAGCTGCTGCGCAGGGGACGGCCGCCGAACGTCGCGGACGCGTTGGACATCGTCGAACAAGTCCTCGCCGCACTCGGTGCCGCCCACCGGGCTGGTCTCGTCCATCGGGACATGAAGCCAGAAAACGTCCTCGTCCAGGACGACGCGACCGTCAAGGTCACCGACTTCGGCCTCGCCCGAGCGGTCACCGAGGCCACCGCCGCCAGCACCGGCACAGTGCTGGGAACGGTCGCCTACCTGGCACCCGAGATCGTGACGACGGGCGTGGCCGACGCCCGCGCGGACGTCTACGCAGTGGGGGTCATGCTGTATGAGCTGCTCACCGGCCACCAGCCCTTCGCCGGCGACGTCCCGATCCGCGTCGCGTTCCAGCACGTCAACGATGGCATTCCCGCCCCGTCCGACCGCGTGACGTGGCTGCCGATGGAGATCGACGAGCTCGTTGCCGCTCTCACCGCCCGAGATCCCCATGAGCGCCCCGCGACCGCCGATGACGCCGCCGTGCTGTTGCGCCGCACCCGGGCGGTGCTGCCCGACGACCTCCTGCAACGCACGCCGCCCGCGCCGAGCCCGGCCGCGTCCGAGGGCGGGAGCGCACCCAGCGCTGCCTCGGGGCCCGAGGCATCTGATGACACGGCCACCGAGGTGCACCACCTCGACGGCACCGTCTCGCTTCCGATCGGCGCCATCCCCACCACCGAGCGCGCGCCCACTAAGCGACGGGGCCGCCGCCGGCGACTTCTGCTCACGCTGCTGGCCATCGTGCTCGCGGCCGGTGGGGCAACCGCGTGGTGGTTCCTCGAGGGACCCGGCGCGTTCACCGAAGTACCCGCACTAGCCGGTCTGAGCGAAGACGAGGCGGTGTCGACGTTGACCGAGGCGGGCCTGGAGCCGATAGTCGAACGCGAGCACCACGACACCGCCCCCGAAGGCGAGGTCTTCTCCTCGACGCCGGCGCCGGGTGAGGCCGTGCGCCGCGACGGCGCTGTCACCTTGCTCGTATCCCGGGGCATCCTCATGGTGGATGTTCCCGAGCTCGTCGGCCTGACCGGTGAGCAGGCGGAACAGGCGTTGACCGCCGCCGGCCTGGGCCTGGGCGAGGTCGACACGCCGTGGGACCCCGAGATCCCCGAGGGCGAAGTCATGGCCGCGTCACACGAGCCCGGTGAAAGCATCCCGCACAACCAGCCCGTCGACCTCGTGGTCTCCGCCGGCCGGGAGCCCGTCGAGATCATCTCCGTCGTGGGCGCCGAGCGCTCATTGGCCGTGGCCGACCTCGAGGGTGTCGGCCTGACCGCCGCCGTCACCGAGGAATACTCCGCCGACGTGGCCGAAGGCCTCGTCATCCGGCAAGATCCGTCGCCCGGTGACGACGTCCAGCTCTTCCGGGGGGACGAGGTGAGCCTCGTCGTCTCCCTCGGGCCCGAACCCGTCGAGCTGCCGAACCTCGTGGGCCGCCAGCTCGCCGAGGCGCGCCAGATTCTCGAGGACGCCGGCTTCGTCGTTCACGTCCACGAACCGCTCGGCGGGATCTTCGGCCAGGTCCACAGCATGTCGCCGCGTGCCGGCGAGATGGCGGTACCCGGGTCCGTCATCACCCTCACCGTGGTGTGACCTTGGTCGCATGGCTCGGCGTCAGCTGCCACCTTGACCACTCCCTCCGCGCGTCGTCACCCGCGAGGGCGTGAATAATTCGTACCCTGTCGTCGCCCCGTCCCCTGAGCCGATAGAGTCCGCTAAATGCCGCATTCCTTGGATGACGCCCACGTTCTCATTACCGGCGTGACCGGTTTTGTGGGCCAGGCCGTGCTCGAGCGACTCCTCTCCGCTCATCCCAATAGCCGCATCTCGGTGCTCGTGCGACCGCGCGGGGAAATCAGCGCCGCCGAGCGCACGACGAAACTGCTGCGCAAGCCGGTATTCGAGTCGTGGCGCGCCGCGCTCGGCGCCGATGAGGCAGCCGAGGACTTCGCCCGGCGAGTCAACGTCATATCCGGGGACCTCGCCGATGTGCCCGAGCTGCCCGGCGACCTCGACGTCGTCATCCACTCCGCCTCGACCGTGTCCTTCGACCTGCCGATCGACGAGGCCTTCGTCACCAACGTCACCGGCCCGGAACTCCTCTACGCCGCGCTCCATCGCTCGAAGGCCACCCCCCACGTCGTGCACGTCTCCACCTCGTATGTGGCGGGCCTCCGCAAGGGTGTGGCCGAGGAACGCAGCCTCGATCACGACGTGGACCGCCAGCGGGAGCTCGACTACGCCATCGCCGCCCGGGAAAACGCGGAGAAGGCGTCTCGCCGCCCACAGGTGCTGGGGCCCTTGCTGCGGGAGGCCACGAAGGCGCATCGACGCGCCGGAGCTCGGGCCGTGGCCACCGCCACGGAGGCCAGCCGCGCGCAATGGGTGCACGATCAGCTCGTCGACCACGGCCGTACCCGCGCGCAGTCGCTCGGCTGGCCCGACGTCTACACGTTCACCAAGGCGCTGGGTGAACGCGTGGCGGAGGAGGACTGGGCGGGGGCCGGCCAACGGCTGTCGATCGTGCGGCCCACGATCATCGAATCCTCCCTACGCCACCCGTTCCCCGGCTGGATCGACGGCTTCAAGGTGGCCGACCCCCTCATCGCTGCGTATGGCCGCGGGCTCCTGCCGGAGTTTCCCGCGCTGGCCGACACCGTGCTCGACGTCATCCCCGTCGACTTCGTCGTCAACGCGACCCTCGCCGCGGCCGCCAGCCCGCCCGGCCCGGGCGAATCGCGGTACTACCAGGTGGCTTCCGGGATGACCAACCCCTTGCGATTCGGTCAGCTCTACAGCTTCGTGCGCGAGTACTTCTCGCGTCACCCACTCAAGGACGCTGACGGCTCGCACGTCGCCGTGCCGTCATGGTCTTTCCCGCACCGCGGTGCCGTCGAGCGCGCGCTGCGGCGCCGCGAGCAGGCGGTGGAGCTGGCCCAGCGGGCCGTCGACCACCTGCCAGCCAACACGCGCACGCGAGAGTGGATCTCCGCGCTCCATCGGGCCAGCCGGGACCTCGACACGTTGCGGAAGTTCACCTCCCTCTACCAGCCCTACACGCAAACCGAAGTGATCTTCGACAACGCCCGCAGCCGCGAGCTCCACGAGGCCCTGCCGGCGGAGCGTCGCGCCGACCTCGGCTTCGACGTCACCGACATCGACTGGCGCCACTACCTGCAGGACATCCACATCCCGAACGTGCCCGGCCTCATGCGCCAACGCGGCGGGGCGCGCACCGAACCGCGGCCCGCCGACCTTCCCCGGCGCACCGATGTCATGGCCGTGTTCGACCTGCAGCGCACCGTGCTTGCCGCCAGCCTCGTCGAGCAGTACCTGTGGGTCGAGCTCGCGACCAAGAGCCCCCGGCGCTGGCCGCTGGCGCTGGCCAATCTCGTCGCCCTCGGCCCGCGCTACCTCCAGGCCGAACGCCGCGATCGCGGGGACTTCATCCGGACGTTCATGCGCAGGTATGCCGGCATGAGCGAGGAGCAGCTGCGTCAGGTGATCTCGGGGCGCGTGAGCGAGTCGCTGCGCCGCGACGTCCTGCGCGAAGCAGTGGAGCAGATCCGGGCCCACCGCGCGGCAGGCCACCACACGCTGCTGGTCACCGGTGAGATCGATGTCTTCGTC
>DATGSB010000374.1:0-2514 GCA_035303045.1 Actinomycetaceae bacterium
CCCGGGTACAGGGCGGGGCCGAAGGCGCTGCCCTCCCCGCCCCCCTTCGCCTGGGCCTCCATGTTCGTCTTGCCCACGACGTGGGCGCCGGCGGCGAGCAGGCGTTCCACGGCAACCGCGTCCTCGGTGGGCACGATCGGGGGCACCATGCGGGTGCCGTTCGTCATCGGCACCCCGGCCACGGCGATGCAGTCCTTGACGGCGGCGCGCAACCCCGCCAGCGGGCCCTCGATCTCGCCGTCCACGCGGCAGAAGCGAATGAACGCGTTATGCGGATCCTCCCCCGGGGCCGGCGGCGCGCCCGCGTCACGGACCCTCGCCTGGGTGTCGAACGCCGGCTCCGGTAGCTCCTCCAACGCGTCGAACGTCGTCATCATCTGCTCGAGCACGGGCCGCAGCTCCGTGGCCTGCTCCTCGGTGAGCGCGATGTGGTGGCGCGCGGCGTATTCGCGGATCTCCTCGGCCGCCGGGGGGCGGATGAACCCATACTCGCGTCCCGGTCGCATACTGACTCCTTCGTCTCTCCCACTTTCGACTCTGCCCATACTGGCCCACACGGCGCCCGAGTGGTTACTGCCCGGCCAAGGCGCAAGGATGCAGCACGGGGTGACGGCAGGGAGGTCGACATGGACAGGGATGCCTGGGGCCGGCCGTGGGAAGGGTGCGTGTTCGTCGGGGTCAGCCTCGATGGCTTCATCGCCAGGGCCGACGGCGACATCGCCTGGCTTACCGACCCGCCGCCGCGCGAGCACGCGGCCAGCGCCACCGACCATCCGGCCCACGTGTGGGACACGTTCTTCCCCGGCGTGGACGCGGTGGTGATGGGGCGGGAAACCTACGCCACGGTCGCCGGTTTCGATGTGTGGCCCTTCGAACGCAAGGACGTCATCGTGCTGAGCTCGACACTCGGGCCCACCGACAGGGTGATGGTCGCCCGCACCTTGGACGACGTGGCCGAGATGCTGCACGACCTGGGCGCGCGGCGCGTGTACATCGACGGCGGGCGCACGATCCAGTCGTTCCTCGCCGCCGGGCTCATCGACGAGATCACCGTGGCGATCGTCCCGGTGCTGCTGGGCAGCGGGCGTCGCCTGTTCGGTGATGTGGATCGCGACGTGATGCTCACCCTTCGCGGGCACCACTCGACCCCCGGCGATGGCCTCGTGCACATCACCTACACGGTGGAGCACGGCGGTGGGCAGGGGGCAGACGACGTAGCGACGCCCCCGCAGTAGGCGCCGGGGTAGGCGCACCGCCGTAGGCGCCGGCCGCGGCACCGGCGCTCCCTGCACTCGCGCGTGCCCCTTTGGGCATTGATTCACGTCGGGCGTGTCCTTAACCTCGCCTCCCACGAGGGAGACACCATGCACGTACGCAGGACCGCCCAGCACCACGCCGCCGGCTCTCCCGCGCGAGCGGCCCGCGACACGGCCGTCAACCCGCTCCTCGCGTTGCAGCGGAGCGCGGGCAACAGGGCCGTGGCGCAGCTCGTGCGAGAACCGTCCGCGGGCACCGGCGCTCGTACCCCGACCCTGCAGCGTGACGTAACCACCGCGACCGAGAACACCGCACCGGCCTCCGTCGCCGAGACGGTGGGCCACGTCAGCGTCAGCGCCGGGGCGACGATGACGGGCGAGGCGATCTTGCGGGAGGTCTACGACAAGGGCGCCCAGGAGATCACGAAGAAGGCGCTGGAGATGATCGACGACGGCGCCACCGTCGACGAGGCGGCCAGGTGGGCCAGCGAGGCGCGCAACGAACTCAAGGTCGACATCCGCAAGACGGGCAGCCCGATCACCAAGGGCGTCGCCGAGGCCCGCAACACCCGCAAGTACGGCAACAAGGTGGGCCCCAGCTACGACGACCTCATCCGCCAGGGCAAGACCCCGATGGACGTCATCGGCGATTCCGGGAAGGCGAGCACGAAATGGAACAAGGGGGCGATGAAGTTGCGGGTCGGCGGGCCGCTGCTCATCGTCGTCGACGTCGCCATCGTCACCTGGGAGGTCTACGAGGCCGAAGAGAACGAGCGGCTGCGCACCGCGGTCCGTGGGGCCGGCGGAGTCGCCGGCGCTCTCGGCGGGGGCTGGGCCGGCGCCAAGGCGGGCGCCTGGATCGGGGGCGGCGTGGGAGCCCTGTTCGGCGGGGTCGGGGCGCCGGTGGGCGCCGCGATCGGCGGGGTCATCGGCGGTGTGGCCGGCGCCATCGTCGGTGGCAGCGCAGGCAAGGCCGCCGCCGATCCGGTGTACGACTTCGTCGAAGACCTCGTCACCCCCAATCTCGACGCCCAGCTCGAGGCGATCGACGCCACCCAGGACGCCATCATCCGGAGGGCCGCCTGAACACTCCGAGGCACGCTCCCTCCGCGTGGGCCACGTGGGACGACGGCATCGTGGAGGTGTGGTCGCTGCGCGATGAGGGCCGGGTGTTGCTCGCGCGACTCACCGCGGTGCCCCGTGACCGCCGCTACCAGGTGAGCATGCGCGCCACGCCGTCGGGCGGGCTCCTGGTTCG
>DATGSB010000375.1:0-4686 GCA_035303045.1 Actinomycetaceae bacterium
ATTGACGGCGTGGTCGGTGGCCCGCGTGTCGGGTGAACGTGACACGATGTGGAGCTGGAAGAGCTCACAGTCCGACAAGGAGCGAACGATGTCGCAGGTACCGCCTGAGGGTGGGCAGCCGGTGCCGCCGGGGGAACACCCGCAGCAGTACGGCCCCTACGGCCAAGCACCGCCTTCGTCGGGCCAGCCGCCGTCTGGCTATCCGCAATACGGTGGCACACCGCACGGTGACCCGCAGTACGGGGGCGGTCAGTACGGCGGGCCGCAGTACGCAGGCGGGCAGTACGCCGGCCCCCAGTACGGCGGGCCGCAGCTCGGCTCGCAGCAGTACGGCCAGTACGGGCAGTACGGGGCACCGACGGCCGCGATGGCTCCGCCCATCGCAGCCCAGCCAGGCATCATCCCGCTGCGGCCGCTCACCTTGGGCGAGATCTACGACGGCGCCTTCCGCGCCGTGCGTACCAATCCCGGAGTCATGTTCGGGCTGGCGGCCGTCATCGTCGGGGCGACCCTGTTGTTGCAGACGGCGATGTCGTTCATCATCCTCGATCAGCTCGAAACGGCCCTCCTGCGCGACGCCGCCACCGTCGACTTCACGATGCTCGCGGGGGGCGCCCTGGGGATCGTCCTCACCGCGCTGCTCACCAGCCTCGCCACCCTCGTCTACACGGGCCTGGCGATCGTGTCGGTGAGCGAGTCGGTGCTCGGGAACAAGGTCAGCCTGGGCGAGCTGTGGCGCCGGGCCAAGGGCCGGGTGTGGCGCCTCGTGCTCCTGACCATCGTCGAGAGCGTCGGCGCTTTCCTCGCGATCGCAGCGATCTACGCCGTCATGGTGCTGCTGTTCATCGCCGTCTTCTCCACCGCGGCCCTGGCGGAAAGCACCGCCGGCATCATCCTCGGCATCATCCTCGTGCCCGTCTTCATGCTGGCCCTCGGCGTCCTCATCGCTTACATCGCCGTCAAGCTCATGCTCGCCCCGTGCGTCGTCATGCTCGAAGGCACGGGTGTGTTCGCCGCCCTCGCGCGTTCGTGGCGCCTCGTCAAGGGCCACTTCTGGCGGCTGCTGGGCATCATGCTGCTGACGATGATCATCGTCATGGTCGTCATGTCGGTGGTCTCGATGCCCGTGACGATGGGCTTCGGGATCTTCATGCCCGACAACCTCACCGTCAACCTTGTGGTGTCGTCGCTGGCGAGCCTCATCAGCTCCCTCATCACCATCCCCCTCCTCGCCGCCGTCATGGCCCTCTTATACATCGACGTGCGCATGCGCAAGGAGGGCCTCGACATCGAACTCGCCCACGCGGCGGCAGCCGGCCGGTAGCTGCCCGCATGTCCACTGCCTGGCTCACTCGCGCTTCCGAGGTGCCCGTCGTGCCCGAGGCCGACGAGGCCCGCCGATGGGCGCGCGACGAGCTGGCCCGCAGCGACTACAACACCGACCCGTCGCTGTGGGAACGCTTCTGGGTGTGGGTGACCGAGCGGCTCGCCGACTTCAGCGAGCTCAACGCCGCAGCGCCGGCCAACCTGGTGCCGATCATCGTCGTGCTCGCCGTGGCCGTGCTGCTGGGAGTCGCGTTGTACCTCGGCGGCCCGCTCCGGGCGCGCCGCCGCGTCGCCCGCGGGGAATCCTTCGCCGTCTTCGACGACGACGATGCCGATGCCGCCGGGTTCACCGCCGCGGCCGATGAGGCGGCCCGCCGCGGCGACTGGCCCGTGGCGGTCCTCATGCGGTTCCGGGCGATCATCCGCGACCTCGACGAACGCGGGGTTCTCGACGACGTCCCGGGGATGACGGCGCGCGAGGCATCCGCGGCGGGCGGCGCTCGGCTTCCCGACCACCAGCGCCCGCTGCGGTGGGCCGGGGAACTGTTCGATGCCGTGTGCTACGGATCCGCGCGGCCCGGCGCCCGGGAGGACGAGCACCTTCGGGCACTCGCGGCTGATGTCGCCTCGGCCCGGCCCGTGCCCGCACGCGCGGCGCTCGCCCAGGGATGGGCGGGAGTGTCATGACCGCGTTCAGCGCACCCCCACAAGCCCGGCTCGCGGCCGCCGAGCGCGACGCGCCCAGCCCGGCCTCCCGGCGGCGGCGCACCGTGATCGGGCTCATCGTCACCGCCGCGCTCGTCGTGGGGCTCATCGCCGCGATCGTCGGCACCACGACGACGTCGTCAACGCCGCTGGCGCCGGACAACCCCCAGCCCCGAGGCGCTCAGGCAGCCGCGCGCATCCTGCAGGACGAGGGGGTTTCGATTCAGCGGGCCACGACCACGGCACGCGTCGTCGAACTCAGCGGGCCCGGCACCACCGTGTTCCTCACCCGCCCCGACCGCATCACCGAGGAACAGCTGGAGCAGCTGCGCGCCACGGGCGCCGACCTCGTCATCGTCGACGGCCTCTTTGCCGCTTCGCTCGACGCGCTGGACGACCGGATCCGGGTGCATCCCGCGGGCAGCGAGGACCTCCTACACGCCGAATGCGACGACCCCCACGCGCGCGCCGCGCAGCGAATCGAGGGCAGCCGCGGCGCGGTCGAGGCCGTCGACGCCTCGGTGAGCATTTGCTTCCCCACCGCCGAGGGCGCCGGGGCGCTGGCCACCTGGGTCGAGGACGGCCAGCGCATCTCCTACCTCGCGGGCAGCACACTCATGACGAACGCGCACCTGGCCGAACACGGGCACGCTGCCCTCACGCTGCGCCTGCTCGGGCAGCACGAGGACCTCGTGTGGTTCGAGCCGTCGCTGTACGCCGCCGACGCCGGCGGTGACGGGCAGACGGCGGCGGCCTCCTCCCTCTTGCCGCCCCAGGTGCGCCACCTGGGGTGGCAGCTGCTCATCGTCGTCATCGTGGCGATCATTTTCGCCGGGCGCCGGCTGGGCCCCGTCGTCACCGAGGACCTGCCCGTCGTCGTCAACGCCGCGGAAACGGTGCGGGGGCGCGGCCGGCTGTACCGCCGCTCCCGGTCTCACGGCCACGCGGCCGCCGCGCTGCGCGCCGGCGCCGCCCGGCGGCTCGCCACCACACTGGGCCTGCCCTCCTCGGCCGGCCCCACCACACTCGTCCCCGCCGTGGCCGCCGCCGCGGGCCGGGAGGAGCAGGACGTCGGGCGTTTGCTCTACGGTCCGCCCCCACATTCCGAAAACGACCTGGTGCACCTAAGTTCACAGCTCGACGTCCTGGAAAGCGAGGTCAGCCTCACGTGACCATGCCCCCCACCGGCCCCGACGCCGCCCCACCCCCTCCCCCACCGCAGGCCGCTGCGCCGCCCCCGGCGCCCAGCAGCAGCGGCTCCCCCGCCCGCCAACGCCTCGCCACCATCCGCGACGAGGTCGCCAAGGCGGTCGTGGGCCAGGACGCCGCCGTCACCGGCCTCGTCATCGGCCTGTTGTGCCGCGGCCATGTCCTGCTCGAAGGCGTCCCCGGCGTGGCGAAGACGCTGCTTGTGCGGGCCCTGTCCGCCAGCCTCGACGTCGAGACGAAGCGGGTGCAGTTCACCCCCGACCTGATGCCCGGCGACGTCACCGGCTCCCTCATCTACGACGCGCGCAGCGCGGAGTTCTCATTCCGCGAGGGCCCGGTGTTCACCAACCTGCTACTCGCCGACGAGATCAACCGCACCCCGCCCAAGACGCAGGCCTCGCTGCTGGAGGCCATGGAGGAGCGTCAGGTGTCGGTCGACGGTGCGGCGCGGGCCCTGCCCGACCCCTTCATGGTCATCGCCACGCAGAACCCCGTGGAGTACGAGGGCACCTACCCACTGTCCGAGGCGCAGCTGGACCGGTTCCTGCTCAAACTCATCATGCCGCTGCCGGAACGCAACGAGGAGATCGAGGTCGTCTACCGCCACGCCCACGACTTCGACCCCCGCGACCTCGCCGGCGCCGGCCTGCGGGCCGTGGCCACCGTGACCGACCTGGCCGCGGCGCGGGCGGAGGTCGCCCGCCTGCAGGTGGCACCCGAGGTGGTCGGCTACATCGTCGATGTATGCCGGGCAACCCGCACCTCGCCGTCCCTGTCACTGGGGGTATCCCCGCGCGGCGCCACAGCGCTGCTCAATACCTCCCGGGCATGGGCCTGGCTGACCGGGCGCAGCTACGTCACGCCTGACGACGTCAAGTCGTTGGCACACGCGACCCTGCGCCACCGCATCCAGCTGCGCGCCGAAGCCGAACTCGAGGGCGTCACCCCCGAGACGGTCATCGACGGGGTGCTGCGCACCGTGCCCGTGCCGCGCTGAGGCCCTAGCGCGCCGCCCGGCCAGCCCACCGATCCATCCGCCGTCTCCGATCCATCCGTCGTCTCCGGTCCACCCGCCCCGAACCGCCCACCGACCCACTACCGCCCACCGATCACCCAGTCCAGCGAAGGGAGCCCCATGGCGCTGACCCGACGTGCCGTGCTGCTCGCTGCCGTAGGCGTGGTGCCGGTCGTGCTCGTGCCGCAGGGGGCCACGATTGTCGCGTGGACGGCGCTGCTTGTGCTGCTCGTGGCCGTCGACGTCCTGCTCGCGGCGCGTCCCCAGGACGTCGAGCTCAGGCGGACCCTGCCGCATTCGGTGCGGCTGGGCGAGGTGGCCGTCAGCGCGGTGGAGTTGACGAACCACTCGAAGCGCCCGCTGCGCGGGCTGGTGCGCGATGCGTGGCCGCCCTCGGCGGGCGCGGGGCGCAACCGGCACCGGGTGCGCGT
>DATGSB010000376.1:0-2015 GCA_035303045.1 Actinomycetaceae bacterium
TTCCTCCGGCCTCATCGCCGTGGTCACCGTGGTGTGGTGGGCGAAGCGGTTGAGGCGCTTCGGCATGCGCGGCGGCTCCGCCCGCACCGCCCGCAGGTGAGCGCGGGTGCGCGGCAGGATGCAGCCGATGAGGGAGATGAACAGCAGCAGGTAGATCGCCGCGAACCACGGCGCGGCGAAGACGTCGAACAGGCCGAGCCGGTCGAGCCACGGCGCCAGCTCGGGGTGGTCGGCTCGGTAGCGGGCGACCGAGGTGGGGTCCTGCGGTTCCTGCGGGAAGAAGGCGCCCGGGAGCGCGGCGACCGCCAGCAACATGAGCAGGAGCAGGGCCACCCGCATGCTCGTCAGCTGCCGCCACATCCACCGCAGCCATCCCCGCAGCCCCAGCGACACGGGCGCGGGCTGCGGGGAGCGCTGGGCACGGCCCTCACCTGCGGGCTCCGCGGTGGCGAGGTCGTCTCGCAGCCCCTCGGGCCGGTAACGCGTCACACGATCACCGCGAAGTCCGCGATAAGGCCCTGGGTCCAGGCCGCGAACACGTCCCACAGACCCGTCACGAGGGCGATGCCGAGGAGGACGAGGAGACCGCCGCCGATGCGGGTGATGAGGAGGCGGTGGCGTTGCAGGAATCGCATGGCCCGGGTGGAGCGGGCATATGCCATGGCGAGGAGCACGAAGGGCAGGCCCAGGCCGATGCAGTAGGCGGCGGCGAGAATGCCGCCGCGCACCGGGTCCCCGCCGTCAAGCGATAACAACAGCACCGCCGACAGGGTCGGGCCGATGCATGGCGCCCAGCCGATGCCGAAGACAACGCCCAGGACGGGCGCACCCCACAGCCCGCCGCGGGGGCTGGCGCGCAGGCGCCGATCCCGTTGGAGGAAGGGGACGAAGCCCATGAACGCCAAGCCCATGATGATGACGAGCACGCCGAGCACCCGGGTGATGGTCGACAGCCACGGGGCCAGCGCAATGCCGAGCCACCCGAAGATGACGCCGAGCAGGAGGAAAACGGCGCTGAATCCCGCCACGAACAGGACGACGCCCAGGAGGAGTTGGCGGGTACCGTGCCGGGTTCTCGTGGCCGTGCGGGTGCCGCCGCCCGAGCCGCCCCCGGTGGGCGTGGCGGTGTCGACCGCGCCGGTCATGCCGCCGAGGTAACCGACGTATCCCGGAACGAGGGGCAACACGCAGGGTGAGGCAAAGGAGATCGCGCCGGCGATGAGCGCCACTGGCAGGGCGATGAGCAGGGAGCCGCTGAGCACGGCGTCGCGGAAGATCTCTGCCACGGCGGCCATGTCAGGAGGCTTCCGCCAGCGTGTCGTCGATGATGGCGCGCAGCGTAGCCGGGTCGATCTGGCCGAGAATCCGGCCGGCCGGGCGGCCCTCGACGTCAAGCACCACCGTGGTGGGCATGGCCTGCAGCGGCACCAGCCCCTGCAGGGCGGCCACCGTGCGGGCGTCGTCGTCGTGGATCGAGGGATACGGCACCTCGAAGCGGCGTTCGAAGGCCTGGGCGGTGCCGGCATCGTCTCGGGGGTTGACCCCGAGCAGGCGCACGCCCTGATCGGCGTAATCCTCGTGGATGGCCGCCAGGTCCGGCGCCTCGGCGCGACATGGGGGGCATGCGGCGTACCAGAAGTTGAGGACGACGACGTCGCCGCGCCAGTCGGCGAGGTCGACGTCAGCGCCGTCGTACGTGCGGGCGACCACGTCGACGGCCTCGTCTCGCTCGGCCTCCTCCCACGTCGTCCACGATCCGTCCCCGGCCTGGTAGCCGGCGCCGGCCGACTCCGACATTCCCTGCCCACCGGAGGAGCAGGCGCCCAGAACCAGCGTCGCGGCAGCGAGGAGGGCGATGACGAGACGACGCATGTTCGTCATGTGCCTACCGGGGCCGGGCTCGGCGCGGCCGGCCGGGCGTCATCGGCGTGCGTGGGAGCGTGGAGATCACGGGCACCGGGGAGCATGTCGGCGGCAGGCTCCCAATAGCTGAGGCCGACGAGCCGTTCGCCCTT
>DATGSB010000377.1:0-8179 GCA_035303045.1 Actinomycetaceae bacterium
CGGTTTCCCGACGCGGTCGCACGAACCGCGTGGCCGATCGAACTTCACGACCATGCCACCGGGTACGTGTGGGAACCCTTCGGGCCCGATCACGTCCACTACATTCCACTGCGCTCCTTGACCCCGCCCGCGGTCGACAACCTCCTCGTCGCCGGCAGGTGCATCGACGGCGATCCCGCCGCACTGTCCAGCGTGCGGGTCATGGGGCCGTGCGGTGCGACGGGGATGGCCGCGGCCCACGCCCTCGACATCGCCCGGGGCGGCAGCGTGCATGACATCGATGCTCGTGAATTGACCCAGCGCCTCGCCGCCAACCTCCAGGACTGATCGAGCGGGCGTATCGCCTCACACCGAGGCGTCGCCGTGAATGACGTCGAACTGCCCGGTGGAGCCCTGGATCGCCTGGGCGACGGTGGCGAACAGCCAGTCCAGCGCCCCCGTCTGGTGGGTGGTCGCGCGCCGATACAGCCGCACCTCCACCGGCGGCATGTCGAAGGGCAGGGGCTTGACGACGAGCGGCCACGTGCGGGCCCACCCCCGGGCGATCGTGTCGGGCACGGTGGCCATGAGGGGGCCACTCTCCACCAGGACGACGGGCAGCGAGGTGATGTGGTTGACGTGGACTTTCGGCACGATGGAGATTCCGGCGCGATCCCACGCCGCGTACACGTGGGGACGCCCCGAATCGCTGGTGACCTCGACGTGGTCGGCGCCCTCGTAATCGGCCACGGTCAGGTCGCCGTGAGCGCGCGGGTGCGCTGCCGCCATCGCCACCCCATAACCCTGTGACTTCACGAGCACGTGCGCGTAGTCACCGGGCACGGGTGAGGGCGTCAGCGCCACATCCACCGTCCCGCGCGCCAACCACTCCGGCAGCGCCTCGACGTCCATCGGCACCACCTCGACCCCGATACCGGGCGATTGGCTGCGGATGGCCCGCAGGATTGCCGGCAACCACCCGATCTCGCCGAGCTCGGCCATGGCGATCCGAAAGACCTTGTCACTGCGCGCCGGGTCGAAAGCGTGCACGGAGTCGAGGGCGCGGTCGATGCCGCCCAGCGCCTCGCGGAAGGCGGGGAACACGCTGCTGGCCAGCGCAGTCGGCTGCATCGTGCGCCCGTCGCGTTCGAACAGCGGATCGTCGAAGGTGCGACGCAGCCGTGCCAGCGCCTGGCTCACCGCGGGCTGGCTGACGTACAGGCGCTGAGCAGCCGCAGTGAGGCTGCCCGTTTCATGGATCGCCACGAACACCCGCAACAGGTTGAGGTCCATCGTCGTCGACTGCCGCATGCCCGCTCCCCCTCGCGCCGGGCGGGGCCGCATTACGCTCCCCACCGCACCCATAACCAACTCTTATTGGCCCGCCGTCAGATCATGCCAGTAGGTTAGTCCTAGTCTCGCAACATCGGCATCGTTCACGAAGGAGTCCCCATGGCTGAAACCCTCGCCCAGGCCATCGCGCGCACCGGCAATCCCGTTGAGCTGCTGCGCAACGCCCAGGTGCCGCCCACGATCTTCCCGGTGACGCCGGAGTTCAGTAACTGGCGCTCGGAGCAGCGCGCATGGCGCGAGTCGGTCGCCCTGCTCGACCAGTCGCACCACATGACCGACCTGTTCATCTCCGGCCCCGATGCGCTCAAGCTGCTCAGCGACACCGGCGTCAACACCTTCAAGAACTTCGGGGTCGACCGCGCCAAGCAGTTCGTCGCTGTCAACCACGAGGGTTACCTCATCGGCGACGCGATCCTCTTCCACATGGAGGAGGGCGTATACGACCTCGTCGGCTGGTACATGGTGCTCGACTGGGTGCAGTTCATCGGGGAGACCGGCGGCTACGACGTCACCTTCGAACGCGACGCCAACACCCTCATGCGCGAGCCCGGCGTCGACCCCAAGCTCTTCCGCTACGAGATCCAGGGCCCCCACGCGCTGGCCCTCATGGAGAAGGTGCTCGACGGCGCGGTGCCCGAGACCAAGTTCTTCCACATGGCCCGCTTCGCGATCGACGGCGTCGAGGTCCAGTCGCTGCGCCACGGCATGGCCGGCCAGCCGGGCTTCGAGATCTTCGGCCCGTGGGAGCACGGCGAGCGCGTGCGCAACGCCATCCTCACCGCCGGTGAGGAGTTCGGCCTCGTGCTCGTCGGCGCCAAGGCCTACTCCTCGGCCAACCTCGAATCGGCCTGGGTGCCCTCGCCCCTGCCCGCGATCTTCACGGGCCGGGACGCCGAGCGCTACCTCGAGTGGCTGCCCGCGGGGCGGGCCGGCTCGCTGGCCGGCAGCTACGCCCCGGAGAACATCGAGGACTACTACCTCACGCCCTACGACCTGGGGTATGACCGCAACATCGCGTTCGACCACGACTTCATCGGCCGCGAGGCCCTCGAGCGCCACGCCGCGGCACCTCGCCGCCAGAAGGTCACGCTGGTGTGGAACGCCGAGGATGTCGCCGCCATCCAGCGCTCGATGTACGAGCCGGGTACCCCGGCGAAGTTCCTCGACCTCCCCAAGGCCCGCTACGGGCTGTACCAGATGGATGCGGTGCTCGCCGACGGCAAGCCCGTGGGCATCTCCCATGACGTCGGCTACATCACCGGCGAGCAGGTGTTCGCTTCACTCGCGAGCGTCGATGCCTCCCACGCCGAGCCGGGCACCGAGGTGACGGTGGTGTGGGGCGAGGAGCCCAATTCGGGCAAGCCGGCCGTGGAGGTGCACCGCCAGGTTGAGGTGCGCGCCACCGTGCAGCCGGCGCCCTACTCGACCTTCGCCCGGGAGAACTACCGCAAGAACTAGTCAGCGCACAACCACAACGGGGCGGTCCCGGCACTTGATGCCCGGCCGCCCCGTTGTGGCGTCTACGGCGTTTTTGCGCCGCCGTCAGATCACATGAAGTCGAGGTCGACCTTCCAGTCGCCGTCAACCTGCACCATGGGGATCTCGTCGGTGCTGCCGTCGTGGGTCATCGTCACCGTGGCGGTGTCGCCGTCTTCCGACACGTCGTCCACCGTGGGGTTGAGGTCCTCGCCCTCGAACTGCGCGGCGAGCAGCGGGCACACCTCGCCGAAGTCGAGGTCGGTGAGGTGCACGTACTGGGCAGCGTCATCGCATTCGCCGTCGTTGAGGGCGCTGAAGAAGGCGACGGCGGCGGCATCCGGGCCATCTCCCCCGTCGTCTCCGCAGGCCGCGAGGCCAAGGGCGAGCAAGGCTGCTCCGGCGAGGGCCGGGAGCTTACGAATGGTCATCATTCCTCCGTCGTCGACACAGTCAGCTTCGACCCTAACCGCCGCGGCCGCGGGGACGAATTTTCGGGGGTGGGGACTACTCCCCATGCAGGATGGCCACGGCCCCGGCGGCCGCCTCCCGTGCCGCGCCCGCGTCCGCGCCGGTGACGGTGACGTGACCGAGCTTGCGCCCGGAGCGCACGGATTTGCCGTACAGGTGCACTCGCGCCTCGGGATGCTGGGCGAAGACGGCGTCGAGCGCCTGGGTGGGATCCTCCCGGTTGCTGCCGAGGAGGTTGACCATGACGGCGTGGGCGGCCAGTGGGTCCGTCGGGCCGAGCGGGAGGTCGAGGACGGCGCGCAGGTGCTGTTCGAACTGGCTCGTCGCCGCCCCGTCGATCGTCCAATGCCCGGAGTTGTGGGGGCGCATGGCGAGCTCGTTGACGAAGAGTTCGCCGCCTCCGGTGCCCGCGACCTCGAAGAGTTCGACGGCGAGCACGCCGGTGACGTCCAGCCCGGTGGCGATGCGCTCCCCGATGGCCTGGGCCTGCGCGGCGAGTGCGTCCTTGAGGCCGGGGGCGGGGGCGTAGACCTCGGCGCACACGCCGTCGCGCTGCACGGTTTGGGCCACCGGCCAGGCGCGGATCTCCCCGCTGGGGCGGCGGGCGAGCAGCACGGCGAGTTCCCGGACGAAGGGTACGCGTGCCTCCGCGAGGAGCGCCTCGCCCGGCGCGAGGCGGCCCAGCCAGTCTGCCGCCTCCGCTGCCGAGGACACCACGCGCACCCCCTTGCCGTCGTAGCCGCCGCGCGCCGTCTTCACCACGACGGGCCAGCCGGTGGCGTCGCCGAACGCGGCGAGGTCGGCATCAGTTTCCACCGCGGCCCACGGCGGGCAGGGGACGCCGAGTTCGGTGAGCTGGCGGCGCATGACGATCTTGTCCTGCGCGTGGCGCAACGCGAAGGAGCCGGGGCGCACCGCGACTCCCTCGGCCTCGAGGCGCTGCAGGATGGCGCTGGGAACGTGCTCGTGTTCGAAGGTGAGCACCTCGGTTGCGGGCAGCAGCTCGCGGATGGCGGCCTCGTCGTCTGCCCCGCCCACCGGCGCGCGTGGGATCACCTGGGCGGCCGACCCGTCGGGTGCCTCCACCAGGGCGTGCAGCTGCACGCCGAGCCCTATGGCCGCCGCCTGCATCATGCGGGCGAGCTGGCCTCCTCCAACGACTGCTACTCCACGGCTCACGGTGGGTCAGCCTACGCGCGATACGCTGCGATGGTGAGGTCGTATCGGGCGCCAGGCGCCTCCCCCGCCGCGCCTTCGGCCGCGCCGTCGCCCTCGCCTCCCGCCAGCCCCCCAGCGGTGGGGTCTGCCGCGCGGCCCACTCAGCGAGCCGCCGCACCGATCGTGGGCAGCCGCGTGGCCCGCGGCCGGGCGCGCTTGGGAGAACTCGCCCGGTTCGGCGCGGTGGGCGGGCTGGCCTACGTCGTGGACGTCGGGGTGATGAACCTCCTGCGCTTCGGCCCCGGCGAGCTGCTGGTTGACAAGCCGGTGACGGCGAAGGTCCTCTCCGTCGTCGTCGCGACCCTCGTCGCGTGGCTGGGCAACCGGTATTGGGCCTTCGCCGCGCGGCGGCGAGCTTCCCGCGGGCGGGAGCTGGCGTGGTTCCTCGCCGTCAACGCCGCCGGGATGGGGATCGCGGTGGGCACGCTGGCCGTCTCCCACTACGCCCTCGGCTTCACCTCGCCGCTGGCGGACAACATCGCCGCCAACGGCGTCGGCCTCGCGCTGGGCACGTTGTTTCGCTACGTGTGCTACCGCCACCTCGTGTTCACCGGTGCGCGGTGCGAGGCGCCCGCGCCGTAAGTCTCACCAGCGGCGCCGGCGACGCCCCATCGACACCAGGGGCCCCTGCGGCAGCACCTCGTTGGGATCCAGCGTGCGGGGCACGGCCGACAGGAACACCGCGAACACGGGCGGGCGGCGCTTGGCCAGCTCGAGGCGCCCGCCGTCGGCGGCGACGAGATCGCGCGCCAGGGCCAACCCGCGGCCGGTGCCCGAGCCCGACGTCACGTACTTGTCGAAGATCTCCGGGGCGAGTTCGTCGTCCACGCCTGGGCCCTCGTCGCTCACCTCGATGACGACGCCCAGCCCGGTGCTCGAGGAGCGGGCCGCAACGGTGGTCGTGCCCTCGCCGTGCTGCAGGGAGTTCTCCAGCAGTGTGGACAGCACCTGGGCGAGCGCCCCGGGGGTGGCCAGCACCGACAGGCCGGAGTCGGTCGGGATGGCGAGCTCGCGGCCCGCGGCGCTGAACACCGGCAGCCACTCCTCGCGCTGCTGGGCGAGCACATCGTCGAGGCTCAGCGGTTCCGTCGTGCCGCCGTCGGCGTGCCGGGAGCTGCGCAGCAGGTCGCTGACCACCCCGGTGAGTCGCTCGACGAGCTCGAGGCTGATGCGCGCCTCCTCCCGCACCTCTTGGGTTTCGGCGATCGCCTGGATCTCCTCCAGCCGCATCGACAGCGCGGTCAGCGGGGTGCGCAGCTGGTGGGAGACGTCGGCGGCGAACTGTCGCTCGGCGGCCAAGCGCCGGGCCAGGCGGTCGCCGGTGCGGGTGAGTTCGGCCGCGACGAGGTCGATCTCCTCGATGCCGGACTTCTGCAGGTGGGGGCGCACCTGCCCGCTGCCAATCTGCTCCGCGCTGGCGGCGAGGAAGATGAGGGGCGCGGCGAGCCGGCGGGCCTGGCGCTCCGCGACCACGATGCTCACCCCCAACGCGAGGGCGGCGGCGGCCACGACGAGCCCGACGACGCGGATGGCGACCCACTGCACCTCGTTGGCCGGGACTTCCATCCGCACCGTGGAGCCGCTCGGCGTGATCTGCGCCGAACGCAGCACCTGGCCCTCGATGGCGGGCCCGGCGACGTACTGGGCGCCTTCGGGGTCCTGCACGGTGATCCGGGCCTCGCGGTTGATCTCCCCGCCGACGACCTGCTCGAGCATCTGGATGTCCACGCCCTCGCCGCTGACGACGCGCCGCTCGACGGTGCGGGCGAGGGATGAGGTGCGCAGGTCGAGGGTGGCGCGTTCACTCTCCCACGTCATGATCGCGCCGAAGATCGCCAGCGGCAGGCCGAGCAGGAGGACGGCGACGGTGACTGACACCAGCGTCATCGTCATCGCGCGACGACGCACGGCCGGTCAGCTTTCCTGGGTCTCGAAGCGGAAGCCCATGCCCCGCACGGTGGAGATGTAGCGGGGGTTGTTCGCGTCGTCGCCGAGCTTGCGCCGCAGCCACGACACGTGCATGTCCAGCGTCTTCGTCGAGCCCGACGGGTCGGATCCCCATACCTCTCGCATGAGGGATTCCCGGCCCACGACCGAACCGCCCTCGCGCACGAGCACCCGCAGCAGCTCGAACTCTTTGGCGGTGAGCTGCAGCTCCCGTGCGCCCTGGAACGCGCGGTGCGCCGCGACGTCCACGCGCACGTCCTGGGCCACCAGCTCGTCTTCGTCGGTGAGCTCCCCGCCGGAGCGGCGCAGCAGCGCCCGCACCCGGGCAAGCAGCTCCGCCAGCCGGAACGGCTTGGTGACGTAGTCGTCGGCGCCGGCGTCGAGGCCCACGACGAGGTCGACCTCGTCGGCGCGCGCGGTGAGCACGAGGATCGGGGTGGTCATCCCCTTGGCGCGCACTGAGCGGGCGACCTCGAGCCCGTCCATGTCGGGCAGGCCGAGGTCCAGCACGATGAGGTCGGCGCTGGCGCTGTTGTCAATGGCCGCCTGGCCGGTGCCGTACACGTTGACGACGTAGCCCTCGCGGGTCAGCGCCCGCGCGAGCGGCTCGGCGATCGCCGGATCGTCTTCGACGAGGAGAACATTGGTCACGGTGCTCATAGTAAAGGTAAAGAGTGCCTCTCGTGTGCCACTAGATAGGGTTTCCGGTTTCTTTGCAGCAGGGGTTTCGCCGCTGCGCGGCGGTTGTTCACGGGCGCTCGGCCTTCGAGTGGGCGAGAGCTAAGCGGGCGGCGCGTCGGGCGCGCGGTGCAACTCGATGGGGACGACGGAACCGATGCCCTGCATCATCGCGGCGGGCCGCGGGCGTTGGACGTAGCGGTTACCTACGGGGCTCGCCGACAACCGCTTCGCGGTGGCCTCATCGATGACCACCGTGCCTGGCTCGGCGACGTCAACGAGGCGGGAGGCGAGGTTGACGACGGGGCCGAAGACGTCCCCGGAGCGCGACACGATGCGCCCCCACACGAGCGAGCCGCGCACCGGCAGCAGTTCCCGGCGCGCTTCCATCGTTTCGAGCAGGGCGATGGCGACCGCGGCGCCGGTCTGCAGGTCGTCGGCGACGTAGAGGACGGCGTCACCGATCGTTTTGACGACGCGGGCGCCGTGGGAGGTGATGACGTCGCGGGCGGTGAACTCGAAGCCCTGCACGAGCGCGGCGAGTGCGTCGGGGCCGAGTTCGGCGGCGGTGGCGGTGAAGGAGACCATGTCGATGTAGCCCAGCGCGCGGGGCAGGGGCAGTGATTCGGGGTCGGGTTCCTCCACGGGGCGCCGGGCGATCTCGGAATCGAGGCGCCCGGCGAGCGCGGCCAGCTGGCGGCGCCACGTGTAGACGAGGTTGACCTCGAGATCCTCGGCGATCTCAGCCATCCGGTCGAGCAGGACGATACGCGCGGAGGTGTCGTCGAGGTCGTGGCGGCGCGCGATGTCCTCCACGAGCGCCTCGACCTGCCACACGACGAGGCGGTCGGCCATGTAGCTCTGCGCCCGTACCAGGGAGGTGACGGTCGCCCGGCTCATCCGCTCGCTGGTGACGAGGTGGGAGACGTGCCCGAGTGCCGCGACGTCGGAGTCGGTGAAGATGATGTCGTCGTCGCCGACGTCGCGAAAGCCCATGGCTCGCCAGAATGCGCGGGCGTCGCCGAGGCTGACGCCGGCCCGCTCGGCGAGGTCGCGC
>DATGSB010000378.1:0-4777 GCA_035303045.1 Actinomycetaceae bacterium
ATGGGAAAGAAGAGCCGCCGCCGCAGCGAGTCCGTAGCTAAGAAGCCCAAGCGGGTAGAGATCCCCTACGTCGAGCGCCCCTTCGAGGGCCTGCCGGGGGAGACCGACTGGGTGTCGATGCGCGAGATCATCCCCGCGGCGACCGCCACCGCCCGCCTCACCGACGAGCACGGCGGGGAGGACGTCCTCGTCGTCACGATGCTGCCCGAGATGTGGCCGGCGATGCGCCGCTCCGACGGCCGGCTGCTCGTCGCCCTGCAAACCGCGGGGGGCTCGGGCGATGCCAGCCGCGACGTCGCCGCCGCCCTGCTGCTGGCCAAGGACGCCGAGCCGGGCGACCCCATCGCCAACCTGGGCCACCTCGAGCCCGGCCCGCGTCTGCAGGACGTTCTCGACCTCGACGTGCCCTTCGAGGTCACCGTCGAACAGGACTTCGCCTTCTGGCTCGCCGACGACGAGGAGCGCACCCCCGACATCGAGCAGGCGATCCAGCAGTCGAGCGAGGGGATCGTGCCCACCGCGCCCATCGAGGGCGTGACCTCGGCGTACTGGTGCCGCATGACGCGGGAGTTCCTGCGCTGGGCGCGCCCCGAATCCCAAGAGACGGTGCTCGACGCCATCGCCCGCCTCCACGCCGAACGCGAATCCGGGCTGGAGGAGGGCACGAAGTTCGTCGGTGCCTTCCGCACCTGCGGCATCCTCATCCCGGTGTGGGAGCTCGCGCGCGGCACGGAGGCCGAGGAACTGTCTGAGGTATGCCAGGAGTTCGAAAAGAAGCTTGAGGCGGCCCTTGCCAACGAGGAGCCCCTCACCCCGGAGGAACGCCGCGCCCGCGCGGGGATCGTCTCCCGCCAGGTCGCCCTGCGCTAACCGGCACGCCCCAGGCCCCACGTGGCCGTCGCTTTGCCTGCAATTGACGCGCCGAATACGACACAGCCTGCGGAAACCTGCCCGCCGCGACTATTCTCGGGTGTGTGAACGGCATGGCGCGGACCCAACGGGTCGCCGTGGTTATTCCTGCAAAGGACGAGCGTGAGCGGATCGCGGCCACGGTGCGCGCGGCGCGTGCCATCCCGCACGTCGATCTCGTCGTCGTCGTGGACGACGGATCCGAGGACGACACCCAGGACGTCGCGCGTTCCGCCGGCGCCGTCGTCATCCGCCACTCCCTCAACCGGGGCAAGGCCTCGGCGATGGAGACCGGCGCCTCGGTCGTCGCCATGCGCGACGTCGAGGACGGCCCGCCGCGCCTGTTGCTGTTCATCGACGCCGATCTCGGTGAGACCGCCGTGGGGGTCGCGCCGCTGGTGACGGCGGTGCGCGCGGGGCACGCCGACTGCGCCATCGCCGTGCTGCCCCGGCAGCCGGGGGCCGGGGGGCGGGGCATCGTCATCGGCCTCGCGCGGCGCTCCATCAGCCGCGCCACCGGCTGGCAGCCCACCCAGCCGCTGTCGGGCCAACGCTGCCTCACCCGGGAGGCCTTCGAGGCCGCCGTGCCGCTGGCCGCGGGCTGGGGGGTGGAGACGGGCATGACGATCGACCTGCTCGTGCAGGGCTTCTCCGTCGTCGAGGTGCCCTGCGACCTGCGCCACCGGCCCAGCAGCAACGACCTTGCCGGCTACCTCCACCGCGCCGCCCAGTACCGCGATGTGTTGCTCGCGGCCAACATGCGCCGCGCCCGCCGGTTCCGGGTGCCACCCGAGGAGCTCGGTGACCGCCCGGCAGAGCAGCGCCCGGGGGTGCCCTACCGTGCCGTCGACCGCCCCGACGCCCCGGAGTCGGCCGAGCGCCCGTAGCGCCCGCCTACCGGGGCAGGATCGGCACGGTCGCGCGGGCCCGGCGCAGGCCGAGCAGCCACGTCGTCAGCATGACGATGAGCAACGGCACCGCCAGCGACACCCCCATGGCGGGCACGACGATGCCGGAGTCGTTGACGGCGAAGCCGATGCCCAGACTGATGCCCAGGCCCACGAGCGCGGGGCGCACCATGCGGATGTCGGTGTCGAGGCGCCCGATGGAGGAGCCGGCCGCCAGCCACCCGTAGGCCCCCGCGTCGCCGTGGCGCGCGGCGCGCTGCAGCGGGCGCAGGATGATGACGAGCACGAGCGCGATCCCGCCGATGGCCAGGAACGTCAGCGTCGAGCCAACGAGGTTGGCGAGGTTCTGCTCGAGCTTGCGCAGCACGACGTTGGCGACGCCGCCGTCGAGCACGGTCTCGATGAAGCGCCCGAGGTGGGAGCGCTCGTTCGGCGGGCGCAGCCAGTCGAGAACCGATAGCGAGATCGAGGCGAGCGCCGTCACCGCCAGCGTCGCGAGCACCCGCAGCCACGTGAGGCGCACGCCCAGGGCGAGCAGCGCCATGACGATGAAGGCCGGGATGAGCGCGGGCGGCCCGCCGAAGTCGGCGCCGATCGTGGGCGCGCCGTCCACCACCGTGACGACGACGCCGATGACGGCGATCGCCAGGGCCGCCAGCCGGCGCCGGCCGCGGGCGACGAGGGGCTCGGCGACGCTGGCCGCGAACAGCACCGAGGCGGCCGCGAGCAGCGCGAAGGAGGAGTTGTTGAACCCGTAGAACCGGCCCCCCACCTGCGGCTGCACTCCCAGCAGGGCGGAGAGCTGCATGCGGGCGCCGAGCACGGCGTCGACCATGAGCACGACCATCGTCAACCCGGCGACGACGCCCATGGGCACCATCGGGCGGTAGCGCCACCAGCGGGCCAGCCCGAGACCGGCGATGAGGGCGGCGATGATGACGACGGCCGTGATGAGCACGAGCCCCGGCGAGCGGGTGCGCCACCAGGGCAGCAGGTTGGCGAGGTAGCTGGCCAGCGGCACCGAGCCGATCGTCATGGCCGCCCCGCGCAGCACGCGCAGCGCCCCGGCCGGGTCGGCGTTGCCCGCCCGGCGGGCGAGGCGGCCGAGCTGGCGCCACCGCCCGGAGCCGCGGGCGACGAGCCACCGGGAGGCGGCGGTGAGGAAGCGGCGGTTGAGCCCGATCGTCACGGTCGCATACAGCAGCAGGTTGATGAGGATGAGCCCGGAGATGAACGGCGCCACGAGCGGGCGGATCGCCACGGCGTGCCGGTTCTCGTCGATGAGCGTGGCGATGCGGGTGGCGCCGATGCCCGGGGCGGGGCCGGCGAGCAGCGGGGAGCCGGCCAGCCCGGTGCCCGCCTCGACGTCGAGCAGGTCCAGCAGGGTGGGGGTGAGGTCGGTGGTCTGGGCCATGCCCGGTTGGCGGGTGGAGCGGGTGGCGATGAGGCTGGGCTCGTAGGCGGGCCCGTGGGCGGCGAGCACCTGCATGAGGGGCTGGGTGCCCGAATCCGCCAAGGAGGCGAAGACGACGGTCACGGGCGCACCGCCGCCCTCCGCGTGCTGCTCGGCCGCGTGCAGGGCGATGCCGACGTGCTTGTCGACGGCGGCGACCTGGTCGGTGCGGTCGGGGCCGACGAGGGGCCAGTCGGCCTCGGAGGGGATGGCGTTGGGGTCGGGGTCGGGCATGCCGCCGGCGAAGCGGGGATCCTCGGCGGGCACGTCGGGCCGGTTGCGGTCGCGCACGACCCCGGCGTCGAAGACGACGAGATCGGCGTCGCTGAGCGCGTTGCGCACCTGGAAGCGCAGCGCCTGGGTGCCGCGCTGGCGGCGCTGGTGGGTCTCGACGACGCCGTCGGCGTCGGCGAGGGCGATGGCGGCGCCGGGGCCGATGCCCGCCGCGCTGCGCCCGGCCTCGCCCAGGGTCTCGGCGAGCAGGCCGAGGCGGGCGTCGTAGGAGTCGGTCTCGGCGGCCTCGCGGTAGTCCTCCCACCCGGGCACCACGCCCTCGCGGTCGGGCTCCATGAGCTGGCGGCACACCCCGTGCTGGTCGGCCGGCTGGTCGGCGGCGCGGCGGCCCGCGGAGATCGCCAGCCATCCGTCGGCGGGGCAGGTGGAGGAGCGCACCGAGCGCACGACGAGGTTGGCCAGCGCGCCGTGCTCGGCCAGCCGCCACATGTGGGGGGTGGCCACCGCCGAGAGATCCTCCCAGCGCACCCCGCCGGTGCCGATGAACAACACGGGCCCCCGCCCGGCAGACAACTCCGCCGCCGGATCGACGTCGGCCGCCGCACCCCGCTCGGCCCGGCCCGCGCCGCCGCCGTTGTCGTCGTCGGCCAGCGGGGCGGCCATGAGGGGGGCGGCCAGGGCGATGATGAGCACCAAGGCGAGCAAACCCGCGGCCACCCGGGTGGTCCATTTCCGTCGCCTCACCCGGCCGAGCCTACGTGCTGGGCGGGGTGCTCTACGCTTCAGCCAGCACGAATCACAGTCACGAAGGAGCCACCATGGCCCACCCCGCGCCGGCACGCTACGTCTACCTCGGCCCCGAAGGCACGTTCACCGAGGCGGCGCTGCGCAGCTTCGTGGGCGACACACCCGTGGCGACCGACCCAGCCCCCGACGTCGTCACCGCGCTGGACGCGGTGCGGGCCGGGGAGGCCGACTACGCGGTCGTGCCCATCGAGAACTCCGTGGAGGGCGGCGTCAACGCCACGCTGGATACCCTCACCAACGGCGGCGGGCTGATGATCGTCGGCGAGGTCGTCGTGCCCGTGGAGTTCGTGCTCGCCGGGCTGCCCGGCACCACGGCCGGCGACATCCGCGAGATCGCCACCCACCCGCACGCCTGGGCGCAGTGCCGCGGCTGGGTCGCGCGGCAACTGGGCGAGGTGGCCCACCGGCCCGCGACGTCCACGGCAGCCGCCGCCGCCGAGCTCGCCGCCGCAGGCAGCCGGGCGGA